>JAXJYR010000168.1:0-2748 GCA_036306885.1 Longicatena sp. | reverse complement strand
ATTAAATATAAACGTTCTTGATCAAATAATAAATTTCCATCGACCCAATCATTATGACAAAATACTTGTTCATCATAGACTGAGCCAATATAAGCTTTTACATCCTCAAATCCCTCAAAAGTAAAAGGGAAGTTTTGACATTGACTCATATAATCATGTAGTTTTGCGATGACATCAAAACGATAGTCACAAGACAAAGGTTCTTGATGAAATGATTTCATACAAGCTGCCACCAATTCAATTTTATTTTCTAAGCTACATTCCCCATAAGTAGAAGCATTTTCAATATACTTTGTGACTTTAATACCAGTTTGATCATCATAAAATATAGTTGGTACATCATATTTTCGAATTGCGTCATGATGCATTGCCATAATTTCACCATCACGAATCGTGACTAAGTTATGATCCGCTTTCGGAATACGTAAAACCATTTCTTCACCTTGGTACTCCATAAGATAAATATCGTTGGTAAAACCTTTATCCCATTTGCTTTTTTTACAATCTTCACTACATAAATAAGCTACATTTAACATTGCCATCACCATTTTTTATGATACCATACTCTTTTAAAAAAGCAAATTGTGATTTATAATAAATCAGAAAGGAAAGTGAAAGAATGAAAAAAACTTTACTTACAACATGTAATGCCAAATATATTCATAAAAATTTAGCATTACGTTGGTTATATTGTAGTGCCCCTGAACAGCAAAATGTGTTCTTAAAAGAATATACGATTAAAGAAGATGTCACAAAAATTGTGGATGATATTTTAACTTTTGATGTTGAAGTCATTGGATTTAGTGTCTATATTTGGAATATTGAAATTACTAAACAAATTGTCGCTTTATTAAAACAGAGAAAGCCCCAATTACATATCTTTGCGGGTGGTCCTGAAGTAAGCTTTGAATCTAATGATTTATTAGATTTAGGCTTTGATGCCTTATGTTGTGGAGAAGGAGAAATAGCAGTTTGGGAATATGTGAAAATGTTAGATGCCGATACATCTTATGATGTCGCAGGGATGATTACCAAACAATATCCAAATCAAACTTATCAAAAAGTTGATATCGCTTATTTAGAAACGTTAGAAAATCCATATTTTTTAGCAATGGATGAAGCAGATATGGGAAAACGTTATTTCTACTTTGAGACCAGTCGAGGATGTCCATATGGATGTACGTATTGTTTAAGTAGTGTTGATAATAAAGTACGAATGTTTTCGTTAGAATATATTTTTAGCATTTTAGAAAAATTATCAACCTCTAAGGTCAAACAAGTAAAACTATTAGATCGTACTTTTAATGCCGATGTCAATCGTGCTTTAAAAATTGCGAGATATATGAATGAACATTGTCCAAATCAAATCTTTCAATTTGAGGTCGTCGCCCAAACCCTAAGTGAACAATTATTAAGCTTTTTCTGCGATGAAGCTGATAAAAAACGCTTCCGTTTTGAAATTGGTGTACAGTCATTCCATCAACCTACGTTATTAAGTGTGGGACGTTATCAAAACGAACAACGCCTATGTGAAGTCTTAACCCGTATGGCAAAAGCTGATTTAACGATGCATGCCGACTTGATTGCGGCTTTACCATATGAAACCCTAGGATTGTTTCAAAAGAGCTTTAATCGCTTATTTGAGCTCCAAGCAAGTGAGATTCAATTAGGTATTTTAAAATTATTAAAAGGAACCAAATTAAAGTCACAGCATGAAGAATTTGGAATGAAATATCACCAAGAACCTCCCTATGATGTCATCGCAACGAATTGGTTGAGTGAACAAGATTTAATTGATTTATCCAATTGTGCCAGTGCCGTAGAAAAATTTTATAACGACGGAGTATGTCGTGATATTATCATGACGATTTTAGATGAACAATTAATTAGTGATCCATTTACTTTATTTATGGAATTAGGGAAACAATATGCATTATTAAAAAGACCATATCAACCATATGAGTTATTTACTTGTTTCTACCCTGTATTAGAACATGTAGAACGTCAAAAAGTAGATGCAATGTTACTAACAAGTTATTATCAACGCTTTAAACAAAAACCGAAACGTTTTACACCCGCATATGTTGATGGAGAAACTAGAAAACAAATATTACATCATGCCGTTGATTTACAAATTGCGGATGAAAAAACATTATTTGGATATGGGGTTGTAAGTATTGCGTATGTACAACATGAAATTTGTTATCAATTAGTATTGTATAATCAAAACCAACAATTACCGCAACGTTATTTCTTCCACCAAGATTTAACGTTACTAAAATAAGGAGAGCAAATATGAAAAAAATTGTGATTGCGTCTTCTAATAAACATAAATTAGAAGAATTTACCAAGATGTTAGCCCCTTTAGGCTATGAAGTACTAGGGTTAAATGATTTAAACCAAGAAATTGAAATTATTGAAAATGGTACTACTTTTCAAGAGAATGCTTTGATTAAAGTACGTAGTGTATTTGAAGCACTTCATATTCCTGTCATTAGTGATGATTCAGGGATTACTTGTGATTGTCTAGATGGTGGACCAGGGGTATATAGTGCCCGTTTTATGGGAGAAGATACACCATATACAATTAAAAATAATTATTTAATTGAAAAAGCCAATGAAACAGGGAAACGTGGATGTGCTTATGTTTGTGTCATTGCCTATAAAGATGAAAACGGGAAAGAACAAACCTTTGAAGGAATTGTCGAAGGAATCATTCATACCCAAGAAGCTGGAAGCAATGGATTT
>JAXJYR010000167.1:0-5255 GCA_036306885.1 Longicatena sp. | reverse complement strand
CCATATGATATATTCATCTGTTCCTAACAATAAATTTACTTTAAAATCATCGGTAGATATTTTATCCTTCATACATAATTTCCTCGTTACATTTATTTAATATCATTATATCAATGTTTATAAATTGTTACAAATAAAAAGGACAAGCTTGCGCTTGTCCCAAGGTAATCAACTATTTAGCTTTTGTAGTTTTAATAGCTGAATCATCTGTGTATACTTTGTATTGAATGTCAGTTCCAGATTTGTAAGTTTTGTATCCACGTACTTTGAAGTAGTAAGATTTACCAGGTGTTAATGATTTAGCAGTGTAGCTAGTTGAAGTTGTAGTTTTAATTTTAGTGTATTTACCAGTTTTGCTTGTTGCACGGTAAACTTCGTAGTTTGTTACACCTTCAATTTTCTTCCAGCTTACTTTAATTGATTTAGAAGCTGCAGTTAATGTAATTGTTGGGTTAACTTTTTCAACACTTACTTTTACTTTGTTACTTTGTGCAGTCATTACACGGTCTTTAGAGTCATAACGTCCTGCTTTTACTACGAATTGGTAGTCACCATGTGGCATTTCAGCAGTAGTGTATGTTAAGTCTTTAGAACCTAATGTAAGAACTTTTTTCATTTTGTCATCGTTACGTTTACGGTAAACAATGTAACGAGTTGCACCTTCAATTGAAGTCCAGCTTAATTTGAATTTAGAAGTAGAAACTTTTTTGATTGAAAGTTTTGGTTTTCCTTCTAATTGAGTAGCAATGACTACTTCGTTAGATGGTTTTCCAACTAATGTTTCTTCTTCACTAGCGTTTACAGCTTGAACATAGAATTTGTATTCTTTTCCAGTTACTAATCCTGATACTTCTAAGCTATTGTCTTCTACACTCTTAACAAGTTTGAATTCTTTAGAATCTGGTGCTTTACGGTATACGTTGTATGCTTCTGCATCCCAATCCATTGTCCAGTCTAATTTAACTGTTTTGTAATCAACTTGTTCAATTGTTAATTCAATTTCTTCTTTTGGTTGAATTACAAGGTTTTCTAATGCAGCACCTAATGCAGCTGTAGCGTCATCTAATTCTTTTTGAGTTGTGTGGTTAGATAATACCTTTTTAGCTTCATCTAAAGCTTTTTCTAATTTTGCATATCCAATAGGACCAAATTCAAAGTTGCTTTCGTTAATCATTGTTTCTGCAAAAGCAATTACAAATTGTAATGAAGATGCATCTGTTGTTGATAAATTAGCGATTGCTGCATCTAATGATGCAATAACTCCGTTAACCATTGCTTCAGAAGTTAATAATGCTTTACCATTTTCAGCTCCTGTAATTACAAATTGTAGGAATTCATATGAACTTTCTGAGTTTTCACCTTGTTCGATTGCTTTTGCTTCAGCAATTTTAGCTTCAAGAGCAGCTAAGTCATTTGTTGCAACTGCTTTTTCATCTGTTCCAAGAATAATTTCACAGATTTCTGGAGCTTTGTTTCCAATCCATTCAATTGAAATTGATGCAATGCGTGAACCGTAAGGTAATGCGAATCTAGATAATGATTCATCTTTACTTAATGCACCAATTTGCGCAAATTTAGTGTTGTTGTTTTCATCATAGTAGTAAACCATAACCATTGCATCTGCAGCGTTTGTTGGTGATTGAAGAATTGTAATGTTGTTACGAGTGATGCTTTCATCTAATGTGTAAACAAGAGTTCCTTTTCCTTCACTTGCAGCTTTGAAGCTTGATGCGTAGTCACCGTCACATACGTTTAATGGTGAGAATGCTTTTTCTGTTTCAACTTGTGTTTCTACAGTTGGATCAGTTGTGTATGGGAAGTCTTCTCCATCGTTAAGTTCGAATTCAGTGAAACGTACCCATTTGTCAGAACCAGTCTTAGTTTGAGTAATTTCAAATTTGAAGTAACGAGCAACAACACCTAAGTTGTCAGCATATTTACAGTTGTATGTAACTTCGTGGTCTGGAAGTACATCGTTAATGTTGTCTTCTGTTGTACTTTCACCAGGGTTTTCTGTTCCATCTTGACTTCCGAATGTCATAATTTCTGTCCAAGTTTCGTTATCAATAGAAACACTTAATTTACCGTGACGGATCCAGTCAATGTTAGAGTCAAGAGATACGGCTTTGAATGTATCTAAGAAGATTTCTTGTCCAAAGTCATATACTACATAAACACCTTTAGTTTGAGAGTTTTTGAAGATTGTTTCAGTGTTACGGTTTTTATCGAATAAGTTTGCAGCACCTTCTACTGTAATGTTAGTATCTTCTACATGTGGTTCAAGAATTTCGTATGATGCAACTTCAAGTGTTCCGTTGTAAGTAGCAGCAGCATTTGAAGTGTTGATTACACGTACATAACGTCCCATGTATGGAGGGAAGCCTTCTACTGTTTCCCAAACCTCACCATTTTCTGAAACTTGAAGTTCAAATGCTTCAGATGCGTTCCAGTCAATGTAGTTTAATTGACGTAAACGACCTAAGTCAAGTCCTACATATGAACCAGCTGGTACACTTGTAGATTGTCCTGCGTTTAATACGAATGTGTCATCAGTGTAAGTAGTTGCCCAAGTTTTCGCAGCATCAACGTCTGTGTATACGTTTTTGTTTGCTGAGAATTCTTTTGCACTTACTTCATAAGCTTTCCACCATTTACCAGTTTTTACTGTGTTACGGATACGTACTTGACTAGCTGTTACACCTTCAAGGTTGTATTCTACTTTTGTACCACATCCTGATAATGTAGCTGCAGTTACCCATTGACTTCCATCATAGTAGTCAATTGCTAAGTTAGGCATTGCATCTCCATTATCTTGTACAAATGTTACAAGTCCAACACGTTTCATTGCACCAAAGTTGATACCTACATAGTCACCTGCATCGATGTAGTCTCCACCTTTGTTTTTACTCCATGCTACTGAACCAGTGTTTCCATCTGTTAAGTTTGACCATGGTCCTTGGTATAAGCTCATTGTACTTTCATTGTAAATTGCAGTACCTGTTAAATCAGCTGCTTCGTCTTCTTTGACAATTGAATCTTTGTTGATAACAATGTCTTTTACCCCAAACCAAGTGTTGTAACGGTAAGCAGTCGCAATTAAACGTACACCTTTTGCTTCAAGGTTTAATCCATCGATTGCGATGTCGTTTTTGTTTTCTGAGTTCACTGCACCATTTGGAAGGTCTACCCATTCACCATCAGCGTTTAAGTATTGGATTTTTCCTTCCCAAATTGTGTCGTTTGAGTTAGAGTTTGCACCCATACGGAATTGAATATCTTTAATTTCAATTACACGGTTGTATTGAACCCCAACATATGTTCCTTCAAAGATTTCGTTTGGTGATTTATAAACGATATCTGTAGATGCATTGTTGTCAAATACATTGTCAATGCTTCCTGTAGGAGTATCTTCACGGTTTGTGATGTAAGTAGAGATTACTTTACTTGGGTCAAGAATTCCTGCAACAGTTCCGTTTAATGATTGACTTAAAGTTGTAGCAAAAGGAATTAATACTTTTGATCCAGCTTCAACCGTGTCAATTACGTTGTTGATTTTTAAACGAGTGTAAGTTTTAGATTGGTTTAATAAAGCGTTAGCTTCTGAGTAGTTTTCCCAAACTAAAGAGTTGTTTCCTTCTTCATTTGCAATTGCAGCTTCAATGTAGTTGATAATTGCATTAGAAAGATCTTTAAGAGATAATCTCCAAGAGTTAATTTCTTCTTTTAAGTTTTCGTTTGTTGATAATTTATCGAAATCATCACAAGCTTTTACTACTTCTTCGAATTGAGCAATTAATGCTTCACCTTCTACTTTAATGCTATCTCCGTTTGCAAATTTAGTTTTGAAATCGTTGATTGCATCTAACATGTATTCAGATTCTGGTAAGTTTTGACCATGTCCGTTTGGAGAAGAGTCAGATAAGTGAGATGCCATTATGTGAAGTGCATCACCAGCGTTTTCATCAATGTATTTGAATGAATCAGCCCAGCTTTGGTCATCATCAAATGAGTTTACGTTCCAAGCGTAGTCTGCAACTGCGAATAACGCAACTTTACTAGCTTCTGCTTCTTGCATTGGGTTAGTTACAACTCCACTTAAGTCTTCAGGGTTAACGTCTGCGTGTAATTCAATACCTTTACCCATCATTAAACGTTTCATGTTGATGTCGTTTACCGGCCAGTTTAACCAGAATAATGGTGCACGACGTTTAGCTTTTCCAGTAGTGTTGTTGTATGTACGGAAGTGATCTAATGTTACTTGAGATACTGGTTTACATACTGCTTCACCTGTCCAGAAAATGTCAATTCTTTCATCGAATGCTGTATCTAATTCGTTGATTTCTCCATAGTTTCCTTGCCAAGAGTGGTTGTATCCTTGAGGACAGAACATTAAGTTGTATACATCACCTTTTGCATCAGCCCATTCTTGTAAGTCGTTCATTACGTCGATTACAACAGCACGAGGAAGGTTACCAGCGTCATCTCCTAATACCCCAAATTGACGAACACCAATTTCGTATAATTGATCGAATTTAGCGATAATTTTTTGAATATCAGTTGCATATGTAGAAGCAGTAATACCACCGTTCATGAATGGGTGAATTGTCCATACGAAACGACATTTGTTTGCTTTACCTACTTCAACCATTTCAGCAATTTCAGCTAAACGATCAGCAGGGTATGGAGTTCTCCAGCTTCCTGAGTGGTAAGGATCATCTTTTGGTGCGAAGATATAAGAAGTCATTTTGAATTCCCCACCGAATTCCATTAATGACATACGATCTTCATCACTCCAAGGAATACCATAGTATCCTTCGATGAATCCACGTGTTTTTGTATCTGCGTAGTCTTCAATTACAAGGTTACGGATTTCTCCTTCTGCTTGTTTAATGATGTGTTTTAAAGTTGTAATACCATAGAAAGCACCATCTGTATTTTTTCCTAATACAGCGATTGTGTTATCTTTTACAACAATTACGTGAGCATCGATTTTATCCATCAATCCTTCACTATATCCACCATTTTCATTAACGAATGCTTCTGCAGCACTATTTTCCCCAACACTACCAACTAATAATTTAACAGCAGCAGTGTCTGTAGCACTTACATTCACATTTCCTAACGCTTCAGCAACATGGTTTCTTGTAGCGACATCAATACTGTCACCATAAAAAACTGAAACTTCTCTACCACGCGTTACTTTTCCATCCTCGTACTCAATTGCTTGAGGGATAGGATAGATTTCATAATCAGCT
>JAXJYR010000166.1:0-2117 GCA_036306885.1 Longicatena sp. | reverse complement strand
GCTAAACGAGCTTCAGCTTCCTGTGAAGAAAGGCCTTCTACAGTTGTTTTTACTTCAGCTAAAGCTTCTTCTTTTGTCTTTGGTAATTCTTCATCATCTTTCTTTTTCTTGATGAAATCTGGTAAGAATACCGCAATAATCAACAATAATCCAACTGCTGTCGTAATATACATACCTGGAGGATTTTGAATAAAATCAGCCACATATCCTAATAAAGGAAGTGAAAACTGTGGTACCCCAATTACATTTTTAAAATGTACAGGTGCACTATCACGAATTTCATTGGCATCCCCTTTCGTGTAAAAATGTTGTTTTTCAGCATCAATTTCTACTACACGGTGTGTAGCTACAACTAAATTTTCATTTAACACAAAGGTAATGGGATCATCCACTTTAATGGTATTTACATCGACATTTTTTACATAAATTAAGTCTCCTACACTATAAGTAGGCTCCATACTACCTGATATAACGCTATAGCAGTCATATCCAAGTAAACGACTTCCCATCAAAAATACTGCAGCTAGCACCATTAAGACAACAAGTACTGAAGATATAATATTAAAAACCTTTTTCATGTGTATCCTCTTTCTAAGCTTCTTCTTTAGAAGCTTTTTGTTTCTCTAATTCTGCCTTTAATGCTTTTAATTCTTCTAACATTTTCTCATTTTCTTGTCTTTCAGCTTCTACTTTCGCTTTTTCTTGTAAGACTTCTTCCATTTGTTCCTTACGATAACGTTTAAATAATTGTACAAATCGTACTCCTTCTAAAAGAATAATCAACATAAACGGTGTAAAAATACAAATAAAGTATCCTTGTGTTGTTTTTAAGAAGTTAAAAAATGTTCCTACTCCTGGTAAATGTGATTGATATTTTCCTAATACATATGGATATGTAACGATTGACTCATCATTTGTATCAGTTGTTGTACCATATGTCACAAACCCTAAATTACCTTCTGCATCCTTTGTCACTTTACGGATCTTGTGGGTAATCGTTTGTCCAAAACTATCAGTATCTTGTGATAAAAAAGTAATAATATCTCCTTCAACTAAAGTTGTTGGATCCACTTCTTTACTTAAGATTAATGATCCTGCATTAAAGTCAGTGGCTGCCATCGAATCTGTATTTACAATATACATTTTGTAACCAAATAAAGAACGATCGTTACGATTAAATGTATTTACTGAAATAATCGTAAATAACATCATACATACAGCTACAATCACAACAATCCATGTAAAAATATTTTTGATTTTACTTAATAAATTTTTCATCCCCAAATCAAACTCCTTAACCTTTTAATTCCTACCTTTTTTATATATATACATATATATACCATAATGATTCAAAATAAAGTATATTACTTGTAATACGTACTGTCAATCTTTTTAGTTCTTTTTTGTAATATTTTTGTAACTTTAATTTTTACCATTTTGCTATGCTTTGATACACTTGTTTTGTGTTTTATTAATAAAATAAGCAGTTTTACATATATTTCATGTAAAACTGCTTATTGCTTAATTATTGTAGCTTTTTACTTCACTAAATGCGCTGTATACCTTTTGATTATGATCGCTTCGATACCCTCTCACTTTGTAATAATATGTTTTTCCTTTTGATAACGATGAATTCACATAATTGGTTGCTTTGGTTGTGACAAGCTTATGATATGTCCCATTTTGTTGAGTCGCACGATATATCTCATAGTAAACTACACCTTCCACTTGGTTCCATGATAGTTCCACACTATTTGCAGTTCGTCTTTTAACATTTACAATTGGTTTTTCAAATGATGTAGTTCCACTTACTACATTAGACCCATTTGTTTGAGTACGTTCGCTAGAATCATAACGTGCAGCCTTAATCATAAAGGTATAGGTGTTAGGTAGCATTGAAGATGTTGTGTATGTAGTCACATCACCACCAAGAGTTAAAATCTTTTTCCAACCTTCGCTACTTGATTTACGATATACCAAATAACGTGTTGCCCCTTCTACCCTTGTCCAGCTTAAATCAAATTTGGTTTTTCCATTCACCTTCCTCGTTAGAATTGGTTCACCTTCTAATAATGCTGTTGCTGAGTTCGTTGAAGATGATTTACCTGCAATAACTT
>JAXJYR010000165.1:0-2069 GCA_036306885.1 Longicatena sp. | reverse complement strand
ATATTAAAGAACATTATGTGAATTTTGTTTCTCGTAAAACACAATTTAGTAGAGATGTTAGTACGTATATTACTAAAGATAATTCCGAAAATATTTTAGATTTGGAATATCAAATCAAAAATCTATACCAAGAAATAAAAAAATGGAATGAATAATTTAAATCCTGATTTATCAGGATTTTTTTCATATCTATACTTCAATTCTCATACACTGTAATGGTGATAAAATGCGAATATTAAAATTATCCATCTTAATTTTATTTAGTTATTGTGTGATGAATGGGAATGATTTTAGAGTAGTCGAGCAAGAGGATATGCATAAGGTCCAATCGGTTGCGTCAATTTCAAAGGTGATGACTGCCTACATCGCACTTGAACACGGAAACTTAAATGATATGATTACAATTGGAGATGAAATTGATGGGGCATATGGAAGTATGATCTATCTAGAAAAAGGGCAAACGGTATCTTTAAAAAGCTTATTATATGGGTTGATGCTACGAAGTGGTAATGATGCCGCCGTGGCAATTGCCCATCATATTAGTGGTAGTGAAGCGAAATTTGTCACTTTAATGAATCAAAAAGCGCAACAATTAGGGATGACGCATACGAAGTTTCATAATGCCAGTGGGTTAGATGAAAAGGATGGAGGCAATTTAAGCTGTGCCTATGACATGGCTTTATTAATGAATCATGCGATGCAGAATGAAACATTTGCTATGATTGCAGGAAGTAAATATTATAAAAATGAATGGGGTGGAGTTTGGAAAAATAAGAATCGCTTATTATTTGAGGATTCTATCGTAAATGCTGGTAAAACTGGTTATACCAAGCTAGCAGGACGGACATTAGTTACCGCTTCACAATATGAAGGAATCCAAACTAGTGTTGTTACTTTAAATTATCACGATGATTTTGAGTTCCATAAACAGAAACATCAAGATGCTTATCATCAAAGTAAGCTCCATGTTTTATTAGAAAAAGGGGAGTATACTATGCAAGGACGTAAGTATCAAGTAGCAAAAGATATTGTCATTTCTTATGATAAAAATCACCCCCTTGATTATCAATTTTATGCTTATATTGAAGATGATTTAGTAATAGAAGTACTTCAAAAAGAGCATCGCTCTATTTATCGTATACCATGTGAGGGTTCAGTATATGAATAAAATATGGTTGAGTATGATTGCAGTAAGTATTCTTTTTGCGATGGCTCAAAATAATACGACGATTGTTAGTGATGCGTTATTTCAAACGGGACAAAAGGCTTTTGAAATGGTATTACCGTTGGTTTGTATCAATGCTTTTTTTAATGGTTTATTAAATATTGCGTTAGAATGTGGAATATTAGATGGATTCGCCAAACTATGCTATCCCATTATGTCACGTCTTTTTCCCGACTTAAAACATAATCGAAAGGTATTAGCTTATATATCAGGTAATTTTGCAATCAATTTATTTGGTTTATCAAATGCCGCAACTCCTTTTGGTTTAAAGGCAATGCAAGAAATGCAGAAGGAAAATCAAAGTGATGAGCCATCTCGCAGTATGACGACTTTTTTAATAATGAATACAGCAGGGATTACTTTGTGTTCGACAACCTTATTATCAATGCGTATTACGTATGGTTCTAAAACACCTTTATTTTTTTTACCTTATGCATTTATAACATCATTAATTGCTTGTGTGATTGCGTTAATCATTGATAGGTGGTGTAATTATCGCTGAGTATGGACTAGTGATTGCGTTATTTGTTTTGGTTATCATTGCATATTATAAAAAAGTAAATGCTTATCAATGCTTTATTGAAGGGATGAAGGAAGGATTAGGAATGTTTATTCATTTTTATCCTTCTCTAACGGCAATGTTGTTTGCGCTAACCTTATTAAATGAAAGTCATATTATGCAAACTCTTGCGTCGTTGTTTTCATCTATCGTGTCTTTTCTGCCTAGTGATATTTGGCCGATGTTTGTATTTCGTTCCTTGTCAGGGAGTGCGTCCTTAGCGGTATGTGCTGATATTTTTAAACGCTATGGAGTAGATAGCTTTATTGGTTTTCTTGCAAGTAT
>JAXJYR010000164.1:0-3012 GCA_036306885.1 Longicatena sp. | reverse complement strand
GTCTAATTTCACTTCACCTTCTAGTGCAGTCGCAACACTTACTGTTTCACTTGCTTTTGCTTGAATTGCATCATTTTTCGCTACAACATAGAATGCATATTCTTTACCTGTCATTACACCAGTCACTACTAATGTTGTATCTTCAACTGATTTGTATAATTTAAATTCTTCTGCATCATAAGATTTACGGTATACATCGTATGCTCTTGCTCCTGCTACTGCATCCCAAGTAAGTGTTACTGTTTTATAGTCCGTTGCATCAGCACTTAAGTTTTCAACAGCCAATAATTGTTTCATTGGAATTTCTTCATATGTTGTATATGTACATTTTGTACAGTATTCATATGCATCCCATCCTACTTGATTATATGTTGCTTCTTGTGGTCCTACTTGCACTAGGTATTCACCGTGGTTGTTTAAGTCGGTTGGAGCAAGTTCTTTTTCACATGCACTACAAATTGATGCTTCTTGACAAGTAGCTTTCGTTGCTAAATGTTCTTTACATTCAATTGTTAATTTCATATCGTATTCATCATTATAATCTTTGACACGAATATAGTATGTTTTTCCTGCTTCAAATGTATATTCTAAAGATGCATCTCGCGTATTTTCCATTTGTTCATTATCATCAGCTGAAGCTAAACGATTCATTTCAACATCATAAATTTGAAGATATGCATCTCCTGTAGAAACAGTTTTTACAATATATGTGTTTGTTGCTTTAGGCACAAATTTGAAATATTGAAGATTTGGTACTGCAAAAGAACTATCTGCTTTTACCTCTGTCCCAAAGAACACGAAACATTCTTGGCAAAGTCCTAAATGTTCATAATCTACGTGTGCACATACTTCACTACAATCTTCACAAACTCCATTCACCCATTTGTGATTGTCTAAATCTAATTCTCCATAAGATGCCCCACAACCATCACAAACTTTTTGGTAAGTACAGTTGGCAGTTCCACCAAAGTGAGAAATTCCATCTCCTTCACCATAAAGTTCTTGACAGTGTTCACATTCATATCCTGAACATGTTAATTCTCCACCTGTATGTCCTGGACAAACAAATGTTCTTGTTGCTGCATCCCAAACTAAAGTTTTAGTTAAAAATCTTACCTTGTTGATCGTAAAGACTGAAGCATCATCAAAGATAATTCCCTCATTCGCATCCACATCAAATTGTTTTGAAGACGTATATACATTAGCATTAATCAGCTCAAGTTCTTTATAGACATCAATCGCAATACTGCTGCTTTCTGTTCCTGCCGCAATTGCTTTTAAAGTGGCATTTTCTACGATAATTCCACCAGCATATGAAGAAACAGCTGTACTGAATGAACCGTATGTGCTGATTGTTTCTACAACTACCTCTGCACCATCTTTGATAATAGCACCTCTATCTACACTTAATGCAACTGCAGCAGAATCACTCATTGATTTCACATCTAATTTACATCCTGAAATTTCTAGATAACTTGCCTCAAATGCATATGTATCTCCACGTACAATCAATGTATCATTGCTTGTTCCGGTAATAATTAAATCACCATCTACATAAATTGCATCATCTGTAAGATTAGATAAACTTAAATCTAGTGTATTCGTACCTTTCACAACCAGATTCAAATCATTTCTACAATAGATTGCATGATCCAATTCACCATCTACAATTGTTAAATTTTCAATTGTTAAAGTATTAGTTGCATTATCATAGCTCCAACCTTCTCCAGATGTTTGACGTAAATATCCTTTACTTACAGCATATGTATATCCAATTTGTAATGTTTCAATTGATGATTGTTCGTATTGTTCTGCCTTAAGACTGATTTCAATTGGACCCGTTGCAAGACCACCAAACCAAAGGTATCCTTCCGTTGCTGACGTAGCTTCATAAGCATAACTATATGAATCTACTGGTTCACCATTAGTTTTGATATCAATATTTTCCGGTAATACATATCCTTCTTCTGCTTTGATATCAATTTGAATATTTTCTCCTGGTGTCGTCATAGCTGGTTCTTGATCGAATGTTACATGTTCTAAATTATATGTTACAGACTGAGGTGTGTAACATTCACATTGTGCTTTTACTTGTTCACTCGCTCCATTGCTACAATCGTAAAGAACAACGTTTCCCGCACTGAAATCTCCAGCTTCAATTGTCCCATAATTATATATATAACTCCATTCACCCAACGTACAATTTAAAATCGTTCCATGATTTTCAAACCCACCAAAATAACCATTTACGATTGTACCTTCATTAATAATTGGATGAGATGCGTACGTATATAACAATGTACCTTTATTTACCACATGATATGGTACATCTCCTAATACAACCATTGGTTGTTCTTCCTCAAGAATCGCACCATCATCAAGTAAACCACCATCTATCAATGTGATATGATCTAAGTCATCAACCGCAATATCTAATTTTGTTACTTCCCCCATCTTTGCATAGACTGCATTGTCTTCTGGTTGAAAAGTTGAGGTGTTATCTTTTAGTGAATCAAAATCCACGTAAGTATATTTCGCAGGATAAGTAAATTTCAAAATAGCAGGTTTCCCAGACTCAATTGGGTTCCCTAAATAATCGCTTTCTACCACAATCGTTTCTTCATAAGTAGATGCAATCCAAGAGTTCACTGATGATGATGTCCCTAAATAAAGCGTAGCTGGTTCTGCTTCTGATGTGAAATCAGAACGTACCATTAAATAAAATGTTCTTGTCACATCTTCCGCTGAGATAAATGTGATATTTCCCAGGAAAAGAAAAACTGCAAGTAGAATTGAATATAATCTTTTCATAATTAATTCCCACCCTTTCTTTGTTTTATTTTATCATACTCTCACAGTATGTAAAATAAAAAACAGAGTGATTACACTCTGAATTAGTCTTTGATGATTTCATCACTCCAGCCTTCAAACATTAAATAATGTTCATTTGGTTCTGTTTCATAATCCACCAGATGAGAAATCGCATTATATTGTGCATCATTGATATACATC
>JAXJYR010000163.1:0-9747 GCA_036306885.1 Longicatena sp. | reverse complement strand
TTCATCATTAGAAGAAGTAGAAAAAAGTCTTGACATGGCGAATGCCATGATGGATGCCATGGAACAAGAAGGATTTACAATTGATCTTAAAATTGAAAATGAAGCTCTAGTTACTATCATGAATTTTGATTTCAAAAAAATCGATGCGGAACAACTAGCAGAATTCGGAATTGATTTAGGAGATCTTACTACTTTAGAAGCCTTTGAAAAAAGCTCAATCGAATCTGGTGGAACTTGTAAATAATTTAAAAAAATCTCAAGTTTAAATACTTGAGATTTTTTTATGATATCTTGTCAAAAAAGATATATCAACTTATAATATAAACGTTTTGAAAGGAATGAAAGATATGAATATATACTTAGATTTATTTTGTACCTTTGCTCGGATTGGAGCCTTTACCTTTGGTGGAGGATACGCAATGTTACCTTTGATTCAACGTGAAGTTGTCGAAAAGAAACATTGGGCAAGCGAAGATGAAGTGATGGATTACTACGCTGTAGGACAATGTACTCCTGGTGTTATTGCCGTAAATACCGCTACTTTTATTGGATATTATCAAAAAGGTATTTTAGGTGGTATTTGCGCGACACTTGGTGTCGTTACACCTAGTGTCATCATTATTTTAATCATTGCCAATTTACTTACGGCATTTTCTTCTTATCCTATCGTGCAACATGCATTAGGGGGTATTCGCATTGGAGTATGTATCTTAATGTTAAATGCTCTAATTAAATTGTTTAAAAATGGTATCAAAGATCTGTATGGTTTATTGTTATTCGCATTAGCATTTATCGCAACCTACTTTAATTTGTTATCAACGATTATTATTGTAGTATGTGCTGCCATTATTGGAATTACCATCAAACACTTTATTCAAAAAGGTGGTGTTCAATCATGATTTGGATTTCGTTAATTATTGAATTTTTTAAAACTGGTTTATTTGCCTTAGGTGGAGGTTTAGCCACTATCCCTTTTCTTCAAGATATGATTGAAAACTACGGATGGTTTAATCAATCTACACTAATGAATATGATTGCCGTTGGAGAATCTACACCAGGTCCAATTGGAGTCAATATGGCTACTTATGTTGGATATATTTCCACTAATTCGTTACTTGGAGGAGTTGTGACAACTTTAGCTTTAGTCACTCCTAGTGTTATTGTCATCTTCATTGTGGCGAAATTCTTAAAGAAATTTAAAGAAAGTAAAATGGTTCAATCTGCCTTCTATGGATTAAGACCTGCAGTTTGTGCGATGATTGCCTCTGCAGCATTCGGTATCTTTGTTACTACGATGTTTCAAAATGCAAGTATTTCATTAAAAAGCATTAATTGGCTTTCATTAGGTTTATTTATCATTATCTTCCTGTTTAATAGATGGAAAAAAAGCATTCATCCCATTGCCTTGATTATTGGCTGTGCAATTTTAGGAATTATCTTTCAATTATAAAAAAATAGGAACGCAATGTTCCTATTTTTTTATATTTCACAAACTCTTTGAATATGTAAAGCCAAATAACCAACTTCTACACGTTCAATTTTATATTTTAAAACTTTTGCAATCTCAATTACAATTTCTTGAGCGACCTCATATGCTTCAGGAAATTTATTTTTAACAAATTCATCCATATCAATCGTTAAAGCTTCATTCTTTTTAATTCTAGCAATCATATAACGAATATGTGTCATTAATCTTGAATAAGATAATGAATTGACATCAATCTTTATTTGAAATCGGGATTCAATTTTTTTTAAACTTTCATTTACAATAATTGCGACTTGCATATGTGTATCTACTTGTTCACTTGTTTTAGCGCAATGCAAATGTAAGGTAATATATCCTAATTCTTCTTCATCAAACTCATACCCTGTTTCTTCAAAAATTAAATTTCTCGCTTGTAAAGCCACTTCATATTCATCAGGATTCAATAATCTAATTTCGCTTGCATAAGGATTTGAAATTTTTAATCCGTGCGACATTCGTTCAATTGCAAAAGCAATATGGTCAGCCAACGCTAATAAAATGTTTTGATCGATATTTCCTAAAAAATGTTTAGCTAACTCTAGAATTCTATTTGCCAATTCAAGATATTTTACTTCTATACGTTCAATAATTTCTCTACTAGTACCACGATTACTATCTTCTAATAAATACATTGTGATATCTTCATCTAATTGAATCACTTGATTAGCTTTTTTTTGAAAACCTATTCCTTTTTCTAAAACTAAATAATTCTTTTTCTTTTTACTAACTAGAATCGAATTATGATTTAAGACTTTTTCAATCAAATACATTTTACTACCTCTCTTTATGCGATTTTTAACATTTCTTCTTCTTTGTTAATATCTCCTAATTTACTTAATGAAATTTTTTGATTATTTAAATTTGTAAAGACAATGACTGTCGCATCACTTTTCGCATGTGTTCTTACATAATTTAAGTCAAAATTTAATAACGGTGTTCCTTGTGTCACTTTTTGACCTACTTCTACAAGCATTTCAAAACCTACACCATTTAATGCTACGGTATCAATTCCAACATGAATTAAAAACTCAATACCATTCTCACTTACCATTCCTATTGCGTGTTTGGTTGGGAAAATCATTAATACTTCTCCATCACATGGTGCTACTACTGTATCACTACTTGGGAAAATAACGACACCATCACCCATCATCTTTTGTGAAAAAGATTCATCTGGTGTAGCCGTAATTAAATCCAATCTTCCACATAAAGGTGATACAAAAACTTCCTTCGCATCTGTTGTTTTGGTTTCTACAATGTAGTCTTCTTCTTGATGTTCAGTTGGATTTAATAAGTAATCTTCTAAATTAGATTTTATCACACTTACCCTAGGTCCATAAATAATTTGAACACCATTTCCTTTTATCACAACACCACTTGCGTTGGTAGCCTTTAAAATATCTTGTGATACCTTCTTAACATCAAAGACAGTGATTCGTAATCGTGTTGCACAACAATCGACATCACTAATGTTTTGAGCTCCACCTAATCCTTTTACAATATTAGCACTTAAAGAATCATTACCATTAGTTTTATTAAATGAATCTTTGGCATTCACATCAGCTCTTGTATATAATTTTGTTTCTTCATCGTCTTCTTCTCTACCTGGTGTTTTGTAATTAAATTTCGTAATTAAATATCTAAATACTACATAGTATACTGCAAAATAGATAAGACCAATAATCACAACCCAAATCCAATTTGTTTTGGCATTTCCTTGTAAAATTCCAAATAATGATAAGTCAATAAAACCACCTGAGAATGTCATTCCAACTCCAACTTTAAAGATATGCATTAACATGTAAGCTGCACCAGCAAAAATTGAATGGATGATATATAAAATTGGCGCAACAAATAAGAATGTAAATTCAATCGGTTCCGTAATACCAGTTAACATTGAAGTTAAAGCTGCAGACAATAATAAACCTCCTGCAATTTTTTTCTTGTTATCTTTACTACAGTGGTACATCGCTAATGCAGCACCTGGTAAACCAAAAATCATTAGTGGGAATTTACCAGACATAAAACGAGTTGCTTCAACACTAAATACACTTGTAGCAGGATCTGCTAATTGAGCAAAGAAAATATTTTGAGCACCTTCTACTAAAGTACCCGCAACTTCCATAGTACCTCCTACTGCAGTTTGCCAGAATGGAATGTAGAATACATGGTGTAGTCCAAATGGAATTAAAGCTCTTTCCATTAAACCATATAAGAAAGTTCCACCATATCCTGCATCACGTACAATTGCACCTACAGCATAAATACCATTTTGAATATATGGCCACAAGTAGAACATTACAATCCCCACTACTACATAAACTAAACATGAAATAATAGGAACAAAGCGTGTACCTCCAAAGAATGATAATACTTGTGGTAATTCAATTTTATAAAATTTATTATGCAATGCTGCAACACCTAATCCAACGATAATACCACCAAATACTCCCATTTGAAGTGATTCAATTCCAACTACATTTGTTAACGAACCATTCGGTAAAGTAGCACCAATTTGCGTAATATCTAACATCGCACTAATGGCAGTATGCATAACAAAGAAGGCAATGGCACCTGATAAAGCCGCAACTTCTTTTTCTTTTTTGGCCATACCAATCGCAACACCCATCGCAAAAATGATTGGTAGGTTTCCAAAGATAATGTCACCACATTTACTCATAACGGTTAAAATGGAATGAAGAATTGTTCCCTCACCTAAAATAGAAGCCAATCCATAGGCATCAATCATAGTAGGATTGGTAAAAGAACCTCCAATTCCTAATAGTAAACCTGCCACAGGAAGAATGGCAATCGGAAGCATAAAGCTTCTACCTACACGTTGTAGGACTGAAAATAATTTGTCTTTCATATTATTTCTCCTCTCTTTCTCTGTGATATTTTTCTATTATGATACAAAAAAAGCATTAACAATAGAAAAACAATCCAATATAATAAGACAATTTCCCATAGTTAATGCCTGCTTACCAGTAACACTCTATTCGTATGTATTTTACATGAGAAAGCGGTTACTGTCAATCATTATTTAAAAAAAACTAATCATTTGGCAGAACCATTTGATTAGTTTTTGAACATTATTTATCTTTTTGATTGATTTCAAATAATAATTTTTCGATACGATTTCCTTTTTCTAAAGAATCATCAATTAAGAAATGTAACTCAGGACATTTACGCATACTTAAGCGTTTTGCTAGAGTACTACGGATAAATCCTTTGGAACGATTTAAAGCTTTTAGTCCAGCTTCTTCACGTGCTTTTTGTCCTAAGAAAGATACATAAACTTTCGCAATTGATAAGTCATTTGTTACGGTAACATCAGTAATTGTAACAAATCCTACTTTTGGGTCTTTTAATTCAAAAGCGATAATTTCACTGACTTCTTTTTGAATAATTCCTGCGACTTTTTCTGCTTTTACTTTCATTATTCTACTTCCACCTGTTGATCAACGTATCCTTCAATGATATCTCCTTCCTTGATATCGTTGAAGTTTGCGATTGTAAGACCACATTCGTATCCGCTCTTCACTTCTTTTGCATCGTTTTGGAAACGTTTTAACGATCCTAAACGTCCTGTATAAATTACAACACCTTCACGAATTAAGCGAACTCCACATTCACTTTGAAGTTTACCATCGGTAACCATACATCCAGCAATTGTACCTACTTTAGATACTTTATATGTTTGACGTACTTCAGCTTGTCCAATTACAACTTCTTCATATACTGGAGCTAACATACCTTTCATCGCAGCTTCCATTTCTTCTAATGCTTTATAGATAATGTTGTGAAGACGAATATCAATTCCTTCTTCTTCGGCTTTTTTACGAACCATCGCACTTGGACGTACATTGAATCCATAAATTACCGCACGAGAAGCACTTGCTAACATAATATCACTTTCAGTAATTGCACCTGCAGTAGAACGAATTACGTTAACTTTAACACCTTCTACTTCGATACGTTCCATACTAGCTTTTACTGCTTCCGCACTTCCAACTACGTCAGCCTTAATAATAACATTAACTTCTTGAACTTCACCTTGTTCAATTTGACGAGCTAAGTCTTCTAGTGACATTGCACTTGATTGACTACGTTCTAAATCAATTTTCTTTTCTAAACGTGTTTCCGCAATTTGACGAGCTTGTCTGTCATTTTCAAATGCTTTGAAAATATCTCCCGCAATTGGCACATCGTTTAAACCGATAATTTCAACTGGTGTTGCTGGTAACGCTTCTTTGATTTCACGTCCACGATCATCCACCATTTTACGAACTTTACCGTATGCAGTACCTACTACGATTGCATCACCTGTTTTTAATGTACCATTTTGAACTAATAATGTCGCAACTGGTCCACGTCCTTTATCAAGTTTTGCTTCGATTACAGTACCACTTGATAATTTGTTAGGGTTTGCGGTGAAATCTTCTACTTCTGATACAACAAGGATCGTTTCTAATAAATCAGATACCCCTGTACCAAATTTCGCACTGATGTCACAATAGATAGTTTCTCCACCCCATTCTTCAGGCATTAATCCTAAATCACTCATTTCGTTTACAATACGTTCACGATTAGCGGTTGGTTTATCAATTTTGTTTACTGCAACAATAACTGGTACACCTGCTGCTTTCGCATGGTCTACCGCTTCTCTTGTTTGTGGCATTACTCCATCATCAGCAGCTACAACGATAATAACAATGTCAGTTACTTCTGCCCCACGTGCACGCATTGCAGTGAACGCTTCGTGTCCTGGAGTATCTAAGAATGTTACTTTTTTACCTTTTACTGATACTTGGTAAGCCCCGATGTGTTGGGTAATTCCACCAAATTCACCTTGTGTAACATGTGTTTTACGGATTGTGTCAAGTAATGTTGTTTTACCGTGGTCAACGTGTCCCATGATAGTTACAACTGGTGGACGTGTTTCTAAAGAAGCTTCATCATCAACTTCATTTGCGATTTGTTCTTCAAAATCACTTTCGTCAATCACGATTTCTTTTTTACATTCCACATTAAATTCCATACAGATTAATTCAATCGTTTCTTCATCTAATGATGCGTTAATTGTAACCATTGTCCCCATCATAAATAAAACTTTAATAATTTCACTTGCATTACGATTTAATTTATCTGCTAATTCCGCTACTGTAATCGGTAAAGTATAAGTAATTTCCTTTACCTCAGCACGTACTTCTTTTTTTCCAAAGTCTTTTTTTCCTTTGTTGTTATTACGACGGTTATTGTTGTTTCCGCCTTTTTTGTTGTTTTGTGTTTGTCTTGCCATATCATCACCTAGCCTTTCAAGCAAGTCGATAGTTTTTCACCAAAGCCCTTATTCAGAATCAAAACCGCTTTACGATTTCTTCCTCCTAAAGCTTTAGATAGATCATCATGATCCATGAAGACATATGGAACATGATAAAAGCTACACTTATCTAAATACTTTTTCTTACTATTTTCTCCAATATCATCTGCTAATATCAATAATGATGCATCTTTCGATGATATTTTTTTGAATATGATTTCTCCACTACACAAAGAACGAGAGCGTAGAGCTAATCCAAGGATTCCTACTGCTTCACTCATTTTACAATAAACTCCGCAATGTTTGCATAAACTTCTTCACTAATTTCACATTCTAAAGAACGTGCTAGTGCTTTGCGTTTTTTCGCAACTTCTAACGCTTCGATACTTTTTTTCAAGTAAGCTCCACGTCCATTACGTTTTCCTGTGATATCTACTTCCACAGTTCCTTCAGGAGTTTTTACAATACGCAATAATTCTTTTTTCGGAAGACTTTCATTCGTTGCTACACAACGACGCATTGGTATTTTTTTCACTTAAATCCCTCTTTTTATTCATAGTATTCGTCGTATTCATCGAAGTCAATATCTTCGTTGATCCAACTGTTTTCTTCTTCTTCGTATTCTTCTTGTTCAATTTCAGCTAATTCTTCTTCTGTATAGATTGGTTTCATTCCATAGTCTTTGTTGCTTAAATCGTAAGTTGGACGACGACGTTCTTCTTTATCATCAAAACGTTTACGACTACGAACTGGTGTATCTAATTGGTTTGTGTTGTTTCCAGCGATGTCTTCAAATTTTGAAACATATCCATCTTTTGCACCTAAGCGTCCATCTGTACGCATTTCTTTCGCAATACGTGCTGCACGTTCTAATTCTGTTTCTTCATGAACTTCTACTGCTGGAGTTTCTTCCACAATTGTTTCTTCGACAGTTGTTGCTTGTGGTGTTTCTTCAGTTACTGTTTCTTCCACAACGGTTTGAACTTCTTCAGCTTCTTTGGCTTTCATTTCTTCCACATAATCAACTTCGATAATATCTGCTTCAGAAATGTAATCTACTCCAATTTCATCAATAGTAGCCATTCCTTCATTACGGCTTTCTTCATATTTTTGTTGTTGTGCTAATTCTTTTTGGATACGTTTTTCTTCTTCGTAACGTTCTTGACGTTCTTTCGCAATACGTTTCCAATCAATACCCATCGCTTCCATATCACTTACTGATTTAATATCAATTTTACATCCAGTAAGTTTTACCGCTAAACGAGCATTTTTACCTTTTTTACCAATCGCAAGAGATAATTGATCATCATTTACTACTACAATTAGTCCATCTTTACGTTCTGTACTATCAATTACTGCTAATACAGCTGCTGGTGATAGAGCATTTTTAATTAATTCACTAATATCATCATTCCATTTGAAGATATCAATTTTTTCTCCACCTAATTCTTCACTAATCATTGATACACGTGCTCCACGTGGTCCAATACAACTTCCTACTGGATCAATGTTTTCTGAGTGTGAAACAACTGCCATTTTAGTACGTTCACCAGCTTCACGCGCAATTGCTTTAATCTCAATAATTCCTTTGTGAATTTCTGGAACATCACGTTCAAATAAACGTTTTACTAAAGTAGCATCTGAACGAGACACAATTACTTGAGCACCTTTTCCTTGACTGTTTACTTGTGTAATTACACAGTTAATCATTTCTCCCTCACGGTATACTTCATTTGGGATTTGGTGCGCTTTTGGCATACAAGCCATTGCTTTATCAATGTTAATTAATAAATAGTTCGGCTCAACACGTTCGATTTTACCAGTAATCATATCTTGAAGCTTGTCTTGGTATGCATCATATACCATTTGTTTTTCAGCTTCACGAATTTTTTGTTTTAAAACCCCTTTTGCTTGTAATACTGCTGCACGACCTAAAGTTGTAATATCAACTTCTTCTTCATAAATATCCCCGATTTTGAAGTTTTCATTAATACGTTGTGCTTCTTCTAATTCAATTTGAATTTCATCATCATAAATGTCATCCGCACTTACAACTGTTTTTTGTTGCATCATGTGAATTACACCAGTTTTATCTACTTCTACACGAACACTAGCTTCTTCTGAATAACATTCTTTTAAGAATGCTTTCGTTAGTGCTTCTTTCATTGCACTAATAATGACCTCATCAGATAATGAACGGAATTCCTTTAATTCTTTCACTACCTTAACAAAATTTTTGACTTTCATGCTTATACTCCTACTCTATATTTTGACACTTAGTCGAATTAACGCGATATTATCTTTTTGCACTTTCGCTTGTTTTTTCACAGCTTTATCCATATAAGAAATGGTAATAGCATCTTCTTCTACAGCAATTAAATATCCTTTTAAAGCATCATATCCTGCTTGTGGATTACGTAATTTTACATATACGTATTCATTTAATGCTGCTTTGATTTGAACGTCATCTTTTAATTCACGTTCTGCTCCTGGTGAACATACTTCTAAGAAATATTCACCACTTACTAAATCAAGCTCATCTAATTTTTGGGAAATGATTTCTGACATCATTGCACATGTATCAATATCCATTGATCCATCTTCACGCATAATCGCAATCTGTAGAATGCGATTTCTTCCTTCTTGTTGCCAAGATACATCATACAATTGAATTTCTTCAGCTTGTAATAGTGTTGTACACATTTCTTTAATTTGCTTTAATACGTCCATTCTGTACCTCCCTTATAAGCGTATAAATATAATGAAGGAGTGGGCGTAACCCACTCCTATCGATTATCTGTTAATAGTATAACATGTTTTGTGAATACTATCAATGATTCTACAGAAAAAACCGGTAAAAACCGGTATGTTTCAAGAATTATTCAACGATTGTTTTACC
>JAXJYR010000162.1:0-5592 GCA_036306885.1 Longicatena sp. | reverse complement strand
CTCATAAACTTTAATCGATTCTGTATCAAAATGAAGATATTGTCCTGGCTCATCTAGCATAACTAATGTATCACCGTTTGGATTCATATCTACTCCATAAGAGTTTACTTCAACAACAAATGGTATTTTACTTCCAAAAGATGCTGAATCTTGTTTATAAGCATCACTCGCATCCTTAGATAAGCTTTCTCGCTGCATAGTTCCTGTTGCTGTATCTATCGTTTCTTTTCCAGTATTATCTTTTACTTTAATCGTATTAGAAAGTGTTACTTCTTCTGATGATAATAACAGATCTTTCGATACTACCTTCGCAATTACTTGGAAGCGAATATTACGTGAATCTTTTGTACCACCAAGATACAAGTTATCTACATTCCATCTTACTTCTCTTGTTTTAGGGTTATAGTAATATGTACAGCTTAATTCGTTCGTTCCTTCGTATTCCGGTGCAGTCACAACCTTTTTCATCCAATCTCCTGTTTCTAATTCAGGAATGTCTGGAGTAATTGGTTTTTCTAATGATAACCCAACTGAGTCATAATCAGGACCAATTTCAAACATACGAACATATGCTAATTCCATTCCTTCTGGTAACATATCACTCATTTCCACTAATCCTGATACTTCACCATTCCAGTTTAAGTTCACATACCATTCACTATAAACACCACTATCAGAAACATATTCTTTTAGTACTTCATCAAATTTATATTTACCTTCTTCACCCATCGGAATAAATCCATCTTTATTCGTCATTGCGACACCATCAAATTCTTTATATACTGGACCTTTTGATGAAACATTATAGTTCGCATCTGTCATATGTACCCAGTTTTCTGATTCATTTCCTCTTTTGTAAACACTGTTACTAAAGTTTTTAATGTCTAAAGTAGAATAATCTGGTCTATATGCATCCAGCGGAGTTGATGAAAGCACGATATATAAATAATCACCAGTTTGTTTTGGGATGTCTTTTTCTAGTTTCACCCAAATTTCTCTATTGTAGTGGAAGCTAGCTGAGTAATCTGTTTCATCGGTAATAGTTTGATCAGCTCTTACACCATTTAATTTTTGAACATTGGCATTTGTTTCAAAATCTTCTAGACTAGTGTAGTCTTCCCAAGATTTACCAAATCCAAGATTTCCAACATATACTCCCATTAAAGATTCATAATAGTAATATTGTTGTTCCGGTGGAATAACATCTCGAATTTGTAAGTTTTCTTTTAAATTCGCATCGACTTCAATGACCCAAGTTAAACGACCATTTAACCATAGACCTTTTGGATCATTTGGAACTTCTTTTTCAAACATCCAACCTTGTTTTTTTACACCGAAGGTTTCTCCACCAGTCACGGTAACGTATTTTTCAACACTAATACCTCCAGCAGCACCAATGAAAATACCATCTCCAACGTCTCCTTGAATAGTGAAAGTGTTACTTACTGATGCAGTTGAAACATCTTCAACATTGTAAGGTACTGCATAATATTCAAGTGTATATGCATAACGTCCTTCAAGTCCTACTTCGTTTGGTTTTAGTGTAAAGGATTGTAAATCATTAATTTTTAACCATGATGTTTTGATTAATGGTTGTGTTTTTAAGAATTCCTCTACTACGTTAGGGTTAGTACTTGCTTCAGCATCAAACGATGTATCTGAAACTTGGTATGCATTAATTTTTACATATCCGCTATAACGTAGATATTCACTTAATTGATCGGTTAATGTAGCATTCGATAAATCCCATTTACCATCTTCATTTAAGATAATAAAGTATCGATATGCACCAGTTGGCACATTAAATCCTTCAACCGTTTCAGTTGCTAATGTTCCTACCGCATCATAAACTTCATCCGTTGATGGAATTGGAACACTTGTAATCTCTTTCGTTGCTTCTTCATCAGCTGTTTTACGACTCCAGATTTTACCATCAATTGTAGCTTTATTTGAAAATCTTTCTAAACGTTTTCCAGCATCAGTATCTGTACCATTTAACGTAATAAACGTATTTGCAATAGTAAAATCTTTACTATCTAAAGTGAAAGCACCTTTATCCACTTTAACATCATAGATTAAAGAAATACATTCACCTCGTCCCATTGTCCCAAGATTTAACTCAAACATCTTAGTTTCATTATCAATAGTTAATGCCCCTCCTTCAATTGGAAGTTGCACAGCACGATCATATTCAGAAATATTCACATTACCTTCATACAATCTAAAACTATCCTCTACAAATGATAAATATGGCTTAAACTTCGCATCCGTTACAGCTGCAGCATCATGAGTTGGGAATAATTCATCACGAATTCGTAAATTTTGATAGCTAAAATCATTGTCAGGTCTAGGTTCTAATAAAATTCTAAATCGTACATATAAATTACCAGCTTCATCACTCCACACTTCATTGTTTTTATGGTGACAACCAGATGTAAAGTTATTGTTTGTAATATATGTAGATTCTGCACTATCTCGTAAATATTCCTTAGAGAACACAAACGCTTGGTTATTTACTTTTCCGTTATTTTCTTTGATTACATTCGTATGGGTTAATTTCTCATTGATTTTAGCACGATATGTTAGTGTTCTTGTTTCTCCAGCTTTCATATCACCAATATCCCATACTAGTGTTCCTGGAGCTTGCCCTTTAACATAACTTCCCACTGCAGGGACTTCATCACCTGCCATAATTGCCCCTAAGTATACACTACCACTTGTTGTACCAGCAGGTTCTATTTCTTCCATAGGTGCAGTTGCTGGTGAAGTTGAATTTAGTAATGTTTTCGTAGCAGTTACCCCAACATAAGAATCAATATATTGACGTGATTGCATCAATCGATTTGCTGTAAATAAGTCACAAACCTTTACATCACTAACATCTACTCCTTTACTGTCTGCAGTTACAGTAATCTTATACTCAAAGAAATAGTCTAATGTACCATCGGCATTTTTTACTTCGATCACTTTTTCCTCTGGATTTGCAACTGATTTTTCAACATCCAGCATTGCTCTTTTTGATTGCCAATCTTCTTCAAACGTAACATTTAAACTACTATTTTCAAATCTGATTTCAAATTGACGATCTTCTCCAACCACTTTTGGATCAACATCAACCATAAGCTCAAAGTTTCCATCTAATGTAGATGTACCTTGTACAATCATATCTTCAATCCATTGTGCATCGAAATTAAATTCTACTGTATTATTTTCACCACGAACTACCGTTGCGATTTGATTGTGTTTATCATCTTCAATCTTACCATTGGCAATATCATTACGTAATGGAGCAGGCACTGTATAAAACGCCTTTCCTCCAGCCGCTTTTAAAACGTTAATATTCAAATGCTTAAAGTAGTAATTTAAACGAACCTTTGCATCAATTGGGACAACAATACCTTCAGTAATACTTACCCATTTTTCATTTTCACTATCATAGTAAGCTAGCTGAGCTAGATTTTCAAAATTTGACATATCTACCATACCTGTTTGCTCACCCTCAGTTGTAAAAGGAATTTCTTCTACTTTAATAGGATCTTGTAGCTTTGGCTCTTCTGATGCATCTTTTGAATCTACGATTTCTTCTTTCTCCTCAGAATCATTTGCTTCTTGTACATCTTCTAATGCTCCACTAATTTCTTCTTGTTTTTCATCAAGTTCCTTATTCATTCCATCTTTTACGACTGAAAAAACATTTGTTTTCTCGTATGCAATAACGTTTCCTTCAACATCACGTATTCCATCAGGTACATCTTTTTGGAAACATCCTGCGATATGCTTATGACAAATTGTTTCACAAACTAATTGTTTCTGAACTTCCTTACAAGTTTCTTGATGCTCATGCTCTTCTTCACAACTTAATAACTCACTATATTCATAGCATTCATCATTATGTACGTGTTCTTCCATAACACAGTTTAAAGGATATGTAAGTGTTTCTGCTTTTTTACCTAATAACATACTTGTCATCAACGCGACAATTGTGATTAGTAACACTAAAACAATTCCATACCGTTGTTGTATACTTCTGATATCATTCTTCGTTGTCCTCATACAATGATCACCTCTATACTTTATTTAAGTCTTCCTATACTAGCATAAGGCCATAAACGAAAAACAAGTTTACCAACAATTTGTTCTTCACTTACAAATCCTACTGCTGTATTACGTGAATCAATAGAAACACTACGATGATCCCCTACCAAGAAATAACGTGATTCACTCACTTGTACAGGTAATGTAATATTACAATCACCAAACGCTTTTTCTTCAATATAAGGTTCCTCTAATAATTTCCCATTGACATAAAAATCTCCATTTTCTTTTAAATCAATCCAATCACCAGGTACTCCTACAACCCTTTTTACTAATAACTTATTATTATAATAAAAAGCTACAATATCTCCATGTTTCAAATCCGTTGTCTTAATCGCAGCGACTAATTCTCCATTATTTAATGCTGGTGTCATACTTGTACCATAAATATGTAACACTGGCATATAATAAACAGAAATTAAAACCGCTATCGCTGCAACTGTAATTAAAATATAAAACGTACTACGAAGAACTGATTGGAATGCATGTTGTTGTTCAACACGCTCCGCTTCTTGTTCTAATTCTTCCAAAGAAGGTAATATGATTTGTTCTTGTTGTTCCATCATTAAGCTTCTTTCATTTTTTGCTGATAATCACGAATCATACGTTCACATTCTTCTTTGGTATAACGTTTCATATCCTCACACCAAGCAAGCACTTCTGCTTCTTTTTGTTTCATCTCTTCTTCTTTAGTTTGAAGATTTAACAAATATTGATCCGCAGCTTGTTGGGCATGTTCAATTACCTGATTTAAGGCAAGTGAGGCTTCAGCCAAAGAACCGGCTTTTTCAATTTGGATTTGTTTATTATTTAGAGCTTCTTGACATTGTTGTAACTGGTCGTTTAATGATTCAATTTCTTTTTGTTGAGCCACTAAGATTTTTAATAATTCACGACGATTTAACTTTTTGAGTTTATTATCCATATTTTCACTCTTTTCTTTCATTCATTATATAACTCTAGATTTTTTTTTACAAGTGAATTACCCATTTAAAGAATAATTTTATAGAATCTTCATTGTATATTCACAATTCTAAACTTTATCTTCGTTATACGTGTATTTTTCACCTCCTTCTAAATATAAATACGCCACTAATTCTAATCTTTTAAAATAAAAAACTAGATTACTTAAATCTAGTTTTCTAAAATATGTTCCATTGCTTGATTAATAATCGTACGTACATGATCATCAGCTAAAGAATAAAATACTGACTTTCCTTCACGACGATTTTTTACTAATTTATTAATTTTTAAAATCCGTAACTGATGTGAAATTGCAGATTGACTCATTTGTAAAATATTTGCTAAGTCACATACACATACTTCTCCTTCAAATAAAACATATAAAATACGAATTCTAGTTGAATCACCAAATACTTTAAATAATTCTGACAAATCGTATAATGTTTCTTCCTTTGGCATTTTTGCCTTTATTTGATTTAACGTAACATCATGAACTTCATTTTCTTCACATAGTTCTACTATTGATTCTAAATT
>JAXJYR010000161.1:0-6654 GCA_036306885.1 Longicatena sp. | reverse complement strand
TTTCTAAATGCCCTTTTAGCTGATAAATATCGCCCATATGAGCTTCTTCTAAGCCGTATACAATAATTTTAGTATTTTCTTGCATGGCGATGACATAATTTTGTTTTACTTCCATAATTTCATAAATGGAAGAAGTCGGTGCTTTATCATATTGGATATGAATTCTTCCAATAAATATTAAACATAATATCAAAAATAATAACGTTCCTTGATGAAAACGACGATAATGATACCAAGTTAGAATAATGATTACTACAACTTGTAAAGGCCATGATAAAAAGGATAGAAACAGATAAGATAAGCCTAAAATGAAAATCCATGAACGCCAATTCATAAACAAATTTCATCCTTTATTTTCGCGAAAAGCTTTTCTCCAATTCCTTTTACTTCCATCAACTCCTCTAAGGAAGAAAAAGGATGAGATTGACGATGTTCAATAATACGTTTAGCAATTGCTGGACCAATTCCACTAAGCTGGTCTAGTTCCTCTAGCGTTGCGCTATTAATTGATATTTTCTTCGGCTCACTTACTTTGTTTACAACTATTACACCGTGATTTTCAATATTCGTTGTCATATTTAAATGTGTAGTATCCCCTGTTTTTAAGATGCCTCCAGCCTCTTGAATCACTTCTTCTATTGAAGCATTATAATCCACCTCATAAATACCTGGATGTTTAACTTCTCCCTTTACCTCAATTACTTTATATGCCGATTGATATTGAGACAAATCAACTGGTTTTGTACGATAGTTAAAGTACAGTATAAAGAATATCAAAAATACAAGCACATAGCGTTTCATTCATACCACCTCATAAGGTTATACGAATGTAACAAAGAAACATAAAAAAAGATCCCTCATAAAAGGGATCTCATTCATTTATTAAGGTTTTGAAATTTCTAATACTTTTACTTGATAAGGAACTTCTACACCATTTATCGTTACAATATCTCCAACTTTAGCATTGTTTAAAGCTGATCCTAAAGGTGAAACATTTGATAGTTTACCTTCAAATGGGTTCGCTTCTACAGACCCAACAATAATTAAAGTTTCTTCTTCGTTTTCAGATAAATCTAAGATTCTAACTTTTGAACCAATTCCTGCTACATCAGAATTAGCATTTTCTTCTAAGATTACAGCGTTAGAAATCATTGCCTCTAATTCTTGTTTACGAGCATGTAATTGTGCTTGTTTTTCACGAGCAGCATCGTAGTCGGCATTTTCACTTAAGTCCCCTTGAGCACGTGCTTCTGCAAGCTCTTCAATCACTTTTGGCTCTTCCACTTGAATCAGATGTTCAAGTTCTGATTTTAACTGTTCTAGCCCTTCTCTTGTAACGTAATTTTTTTCTAGTGCCATTTATTTCTCTCCTATCTTATTTATTCGCAATCAAATTCTGCTTCTGCTTCTTCATCTTCTTGGAATGCAGCAAGTACTTCGTTTACCATTTCCCATTCTTCATCAGTTTCGATTGGGAATAAGCTTCCATCTGCAGCATATCCACTTGCGAAGATTTCATCAGATTCTTCATCGTTTGGATCTACAAAGACAACATAGTTCTTTTCACTTCTTTCATCCATGAAAGTGAATAGGATTTGCATTTGTTTGCTTTCTCCATTTTCATCAGTTACATAAAATACACTATCGTTCATTTTATTTCTCCTTTATCGTAAAGATTTTGCGTCTAAATAGCTTTGCAAAATCTGTACTGCTGCCATTTGATCAATTACTTTTTTTCTTTTTTTACGTGAAACATCAGCACCAATCAAAATTCTTTGTGCAGCAGCAGTTGTTAGACGTTCATCCCACATCGTAACATTATAACCTTGTGCTTCTAATTTATCTTTAAATGCTAAACAGATTTCACCACGAATTCCAATATCACCATTCATGTGCTTTGGTAATCCTAAAACAATATCTATTACTTTCTGTTCTTTACATACTGCAATTACTTTATTTAAAGCATCATCATAATCATCTTCCGCAAAACGAACTGTTGTTAAAGCTTGGGCAATCCATCCTAATGCATCAGAAATAGAAATACCACAAGTAACACTACCTAAATCTAATCCTATTGTTTTCATTTTGTTTCTTCCAAGTAGTAACGTACAAGTTCTTCAATTATTTCGTGACGTTCAACACTTTGAATAATACTTCTTGCATTTTTGTGAGAAGAAATATATGCTGGGTCATTACTAATTAAGTATCCAGCTAATTGGTTTACAGAATTATAACCTCTTTCTTCTAACGCTTCTTTTACTAATCGCAATACATGTCTTATATTATCTCTTTTCAACTCATCAGCACGAAATGGACGTGTTGCAGATACATCATTCATGATATTACCTCCTTTTATCTTATCTCATTTTATCTTATTTTATTCCATTTTTAAAGCTTAAGCTAATTTATTTGTAATAAATTCTAATGCTTCTGATAATTTTGCTAAGTCTTTTCCACCAGCTTGAGCAAGATCTGGACGACCCCCACCTTTTCCACCAGTCATTAAGGCAGCTTCTTTTACTAAGTCTCCACATTTGAATCCATTTGCAATCGCAGCTTTGTCAGCTCCAGCTACAAATGTAATTTTATCTTCATCAGCAGATGCTAAGAATACTACAATGTTTTCACATGTTCCTTTTAATGTTGAAACGATATCTTTTAATGCTTTTCCATCAACACCATCGAAACGTTGTACTAAGTAGTTTACTTTACTTCCTGCTTTTACATTACTACTTAATTCGTTTGCTTTTAATGTGAACATTTCGTTTTGTAATGATGCAATTTGTTTTTTCAACATAGCGATTTCATTTAACATTTGTTCTACTTTAGGTTCAACTTGTCCTAAACCTTTTAATTTCATTGTTTCCGCAATGCGTCCCATAGTCGCTTCTAATGCTGCAAATTCAGCGTATGCTGCAAAGCTTGTTTTCGCTGTAATACGACGAATTCCACTTCCGATACTTTCTTCAGAAACAATTTTTACAACTCCAATTTCTTGTGTGTTGCATACGTGGCATCCACCACAGAATTCTTTTGAAACATCACCCATTGTTACAACTCGAACAACATCTCCATATTTTTCGTCAAATAGAGCTGTTGCACCACTTGCTTTTGCATCTTCAATGTTCATTTCTACTTTGCTTACTTCGTGGTGAGCTGCGATGTATTCATTAATTAATGTTTCAATTTCTTTTAATTGCGCATCATTTACTTTTTCAAAGTGTGTAAAGTCAAAACGTAAGTATTCATCATTTACATAACTTCCTGCTTGTTGGATGTGGTTTCCTACAACTTGTTTTAATGCACTTTGTAATAAGTGAGTTGCAGAGTGGTTACGAGTAATTGCATCACGTTTTGCTTCATCAACAACTACATTTAATTTGCTTCCTACTTTTAATGTACCTTCAGATACTTTTACATGGTGTAAGTGTTGTTTGTGAGGAGCCTTAATTGTATTTTCAATACGTCCTGAAGCATCGCCACTAAATGCAGCACTATCTCCAACTTGTCCTCCACTTTCTCCATAACATACAGTAACATCTAAAATCATGTCACCTTCATCATTGATTTCATCTACTTTAACACCATTTTGGAATAATCCAATGACAGTAGCTTCACAAATTCTTTCATCATATCCTTTAAAGATACTTTCTTGTGTAAATGCCATTAAGTCAGCTGATTGTGATGACATACTTTCTGCATCTTCACGAGCATTACGAGCACGTTCACGTTGTTTGTTCATTTCAGCATCAAATCCAGCTTTATCAACACTGTATCCTTGTTCTTCTGCAATTTCTAAAGTTAATTCTAGAGGGAATCCATATGTATCGTATAATTTGAAACAGTTCGCTCCATCAATTACTTTTGTATCTTTACATTTTTCCATGACATCCATTAATAGTTTTTCACCATCTGCTAATGTTGCATGGAAACGTTCTTCTTCAGCTTTTACTAATTTAGCAATGTAATCTAATTTTTCCTCTAAGTATGGATAGAAGTCTTTCATAATTTCATATACCACTGGTACTAAACGATACATGAATGCTCCTTCAATTTTTAATTTTTTACCAAAACGTACAGCACGTCTTAATACACGACGTAATACGTATCCACGACCTTCGTTAGAGAATAATGCTCCATCTGCTAATGCGAATGTTACAGTACGAATGTGGTCCGCAATTACACGGTAAGCCATTTTGTTTTCACGTACACTATAAGGCATGTTTGTGTATTTTTCAGTTGCTTCGATTAAAGGTAAGAATAAGTCTGTATCAAAGTTTGTTTCACCATTTTGTACTAAACAAGTTAAACGTTCTAATCCCATACCTGTATCGATATTTTTTTGTGGTAATTCTTTGTAATCTTTACGATTTACTCCCTCTTTTGCATCATATTGAGAGAATACGTTGTTCCATACTTCGATGTAACGGTCGTTTTCTAATTCTTCAAAGAATAAACGTTCACCAATTCCTTCTGGATCGTACTCTACTCCACGATCATAGAAGATTTCTGTATCTGGTCCACTAGGTCCTTCTCCAATTTCCCAGAAGTTTCCAGCTGTTTTTAAAATGTGTGCTGGATCAACACCGATTTCTTTTGTCCAAATATCGTATGCTTCTTCATCATCAATATATACTGTAATGTATAAACGGTTTTTATCAAAACCAATGTATTCTTCACTTGTTAAGAATTCCCAAGCAAAGTGAATGGCTTCACGTTTGAAGTAATCTCCAATTGAGAAGTTTCCTAACATTTCAAAGAATGTGTGGTGACGAGCTGTTTTCCCAACATTTTCAATATCGTTTGTACGAATTGATTTTTGCGCATTACAAATACGTGGACAAGTTGGTTTTTCACTTCCATCAAAGTATTTTTTTAACGCTGCAACCCCGGCATTAATCCATAATAAAGTAGGGTCATTGTGCGGTACTAAAGAAGCACCTGGTTCTACCATGTGTCCATGTTTTTCAAAGTATTTTAAAAACATAGAACGAATTTCATTACCTGTTAAATGTCTCATGTTCATCCTCCTAAAAAATAAAAAAACGTTCCTCATCCAGGAACGTAAAATCATTACGCGGTACCATCCTAGTTCACTCTAAAATAGAGCACACCTCAATTTATGTCGTTATTACGCTGACACCTGCGATTCACTCCAAAGCAGCCTTCCTTTTTCTTCTATGGAAATTTACACCAACCATTTCCTCTCTATAATAGAATGCCAAAGTACTCCTCTTCTTCACCGTTTCATATTCTGTATTATTATATCAAATTTAAAATTATATCGCAAGTATTGTTTGTACTTCCGCAATGATTTTATGTGATTTTAATACTATCTTCTAACAAAAAGAAAGATGCACTTTGGCATCTTTCTATTACGATTATTGTAATGTCACTGAATTTGTAATTACATCTGGTGCATATACTTTTTCACCATTTACAACTACATATGCTCTAATTTTGTAGCTGTATGTACTTCCAGCTTTTAATGTAGTGTTAGTTAATGTATTGGCATTTGTTGTTTTCACATGACGGTATGCTCCACCATCTTTACTACGATAAATTTCATAGTGACTCATTGTCGCTACTTTATCCCATGTTAAGACAACGACACCATCCACTACTTCTACTTTGGCATTTGTAGGACTCATTTCTTCTGCACCTACGATACCTTCAACAATATTCGAACCATTTGTTTGCACACGTTCTACACTATCGTAACGAGCTGCTTTTACCATGTATTGGTAAGTGTTAGGTTTCATATCTTTAGATGTGTATGAACGAGCATCTTTTCCTAATGTTAAGATTTTCTTCCATTCACTATCACCAGATTTGCGGTATACGATGTAACGAGTTGCACCATCTACGGCAGTCCATGTTAAATCAAATTTCGTTGTACCATTTGGCGCAATGCTCAATTCAACTTCGCCACTTAATTGTGCTGATGCTTCAATTTGAGTAGGTTCACTTACCATATCAGCTTTTTTCGCTGTAATTCGATATGTATAAACTTTACCTGTTTTTACCCCTGCATGTGTATAAGTTGGTTCTGTAGTTTCAGCTAATGTCATCCATTCTTCACCACTTAAGCGTTCTACTAAGTATGTGTCTGTATTCATACTTGCATCCCAAGTTAATTGAATTGTTTTGTAGTCTTTTGAAGTTGCAACTAAGTTTTGAACGTTTGTTGGATAAATAGTAGCATCCATTGCTTGATTTAAAGCAAATACTGCAGCATCAATTTCAGCTTGTGTCACTTTATAAGTGTCATATACTGCTTCACTTGATATAATCGCTTCTTGTAATGCTTCTCTATTTGCTAAATGTTCATTGGCAACTAATACTTTCGCATCTAATAAAGCTTTTAATAAATCGGCACGATTAATTTCTAAATAAGTCATTTTTAAGTTATTGTATGCAGTTTTTAATTCAGCTGTAATCACTGAAATTTCTTTTGAATTGTATTGGCTACTATTTAATTTTACTTCATTTAACATTTCCATAAATTGATCATATGCAGCTTTATCATATCCACCAGCATATGGATCAAATTTCATTGTAGAAGTTAATCCTTCTAATAAAGTAATGCATTTTCTTAAATCTTTGACATTAGAGTTTTCAAAGATTTCTACTTCACTAAGTGTGATTGCATCT
>JAXJYR010000160.1:0-2994 GCA_036306885.1 Longicatena sp. | reverse complement strand
TACTAAGATAGGACATCTCATGGATTCCTTGAACTAACTCTGTATACTTTTCTTCAATTTCCGCCTTTAGGGGATATGTTGCTTGGGTGTGACTATCATATGTAATTTCAAATTGAATAGAACTTCGGGCATTTCCACTCATCATACTCATCACCACCACAAACCATATCCCCAACACAATAAACCATTTTTTCATCTCTTTCACCTCAATCTCATCTTTACCAGATTCTTTCCTTTTATACCTCTATTTTCATTTCTTTATTCGCTTTTATTTCCATGCTATAATGTAGTTACAAGACAAGGAGGATGCTTATGAAAAAACTTATAATTAGTATCTTATCACTTTTAATCATCGCTTCATCAACTGGTTGTAGCCAACAACCCCAAGAAAATCCAGAGATGATAAAGGCTTTTGATCAATTTATCGAAAAAGATTTTATTGAAACAATGGAAAGTGATTACACTACCATGCATGTCTATTTAGAAAATCCTCAAGACTATGGCATCGATCCAAGTAAGGTTGAGGTATCATTAGGTTCTCATCCTGATAAAATCAATGAAGAAGAACGAGAGGAATTTCAAGAAACCGTTGATGAATTTAATCAATTCCATCGCGATGAATTAACTCCTTCACAACAAGAAACCTATGATATTTGTAAGTATATGATTGAAATATCTAAGGCTTCGATGGATCAAAAATATGATTATTATCGTAACCTATTTGCTAGTATGGGTGGTATTCATTATCAAATTCCGGTTCTATTTAGTGATTATGCTTTACGTAACGAACAAGATGTCAAAGATGTTATTTTATTAGTTAAAGATGTAAAGCCTTATCTTGATGCTTGTTTGAACTATACAAAAACTCAAGCTGAAAAAGGTTTATTGATGCTTGATTTTGAAGAAATTATTTCTTATTGTGAAACCTTATTATCAAATCGTAATCAATCTTCCATTCTTTACAACTTATATGATAGTATTGATGCCTTAAATCTTAAAAATGGAAATACTTATAAACAAGAACTTCTAAATGCTTTTGAGGAATCTTTTTTCCCTGCATATGAAAATATCATCACCGTTTTTAAAGACTTACAACAAAATGCTACAAACAATGAAAAAGGTTTATGTGCTTTCCCGAATGGAAAATCATATTATGAAATTATTTTAAAACAAAATACTGGTGGTAATAAAAGTGTTAAAGAGCTTAAAAAAATGTTGAATGATGCTTACCAACAAGCGGTTAGTGATATGCAAAAAGCTGTGTTTAAAGACTATGAGGCAGCTTTAGACTTTATCGAAAATGGTAACTTACCAGAAACCAAATTTGATAGCTATCAAGCCATTCTAGAGGCAAATCATAAAATGATGCAAAGTGAGTTTCCTAAAGTAGATAACCTTCAATATAACATTCGTGATATTAGTAAAGATATTGCATCTGATTCAGGGATTGCGGCTTATTTTAATATTCCCCCTATCGATCATAGTGGAAAGAAAGAATTACGTGTCAACCCTAATGGTGCTGATTTAAAATCACTATCAACCTTCCAAACCGTATCACACGAAGGATTCCCAGGTCATATGTATCAATATGCTTATATGTATGAAAACCTTGATTCACCATGGCGTAAAGCCATCGCTAATTGTAATGCCTATAGTGAAGGATATGCGGTCTATGCCCAATACGAAGCATATGACTACTTACAAAATATGAATGAAACCATTTTAGAAATCAGTAAAGCAAACGAAATCGCTAGCTATTGTATTATTATGTTAAGTGATATTGGGATTCATTATGAAGGATGGGACTTCACTCAATTTTATCAATATTTAACTTCGATGGGATTCGCTTTACCTGAAGAAGACGCTAAAACACAATACAATCAATTATGGAATAATCCAGGAGCCTTCCAACCTTATTATGTTGGATACTTAGAAATCATCAATTTAAAAGAACAAGCCCAAAATGAACTTAAAAATAAATTTGATGAATTAAAATTCCACGAAGCCTTATTATCAAGTGGCTCAGCTCCATTTAATGTTGTGAAAGACAATATTGAAGAATATATTGAATCAAGTAAATAAATTAAAAGTAGTGAGCCAAAACTCACTACTTTTTACATATCATTAGAAACAGAATCCAAATACGACACCTGATGCGTATTCTGCACTACCATTTGCCATGTAACCACTCTTATTAATTTGTGTAAATCCAATAGCATTGCTTTTTCCAGGACCACGAAGCCACCAAGAAGCTGCTTTTCCGTTTTGATTCATAATGGTTGAACCACCATTTGCATAGTAAGCATAACGAGCTCCCTCTGCAAAATTATTTGAGAAGAAAACAGATCCATTTACTTCAACTTCAGATAACAAGAATAATTTATCAGATGTTGTTTCTAAACCTTCTCTTGTACCATTTAACGTTTCTTTGCTTACTTCTTTAATCGCATCTTGTACTTCCACAGGCATTACAGCTAGAATTTCTACCATTGTTTCAGTTCTCATATTAGAACCTGACCATCCAGTTGTGTTTGTTTGTGTTTTATTCATTTTAGCAGTTGTAGCATACACTTCACTTAAAGAAAAATCACTACCTTAAAGCTATCCTTTATCATTTTATAGAGTAATCATTTTCATTCCAATATAAGCCACAAAACAATCATAAAAAAATGGAGTTCTCGCTCCATTTTAATGATTTTACAATCTTTTTGCTTCTAACATTTTTTAGCTTTCTTATTTCTTTTTCCATCTTGCAAACATATGTACATTATCTTTTTGAACAGATGTTGTTTTGGCTACTTTAGCTTTGTTTTTATATACTACTTTTTTATAACCAGATGGTTGTTTTCCTTCTTTATACCATCCATATGATTTGCCATTTGTATAGTACCATTTTTTGTCACTTGAACGATAACAAGTCCATCCTTCAAATTGATAACCACTTTTCTTAAACGTATTGCTACGTAAAGCTGTTGCATTTCCATACTTTACAAT
>JAXJYR010000159.1:0-1382 GCA_036306885.1 Longicatena sp. | reverse complement strand
GGTTATCGCATATTGGTCAACAGCCAGATACTGAATAATATTCTCAATTATATTTAAATCTTAGATGGAAAACATGATGTTTTTCATCTTTTTTTTTGGATACGAGTAATCATAAAATGAAATTATGTTATAATCATTTATATTATAAAGTGAGGTTTATGAAATATGATAATGCATGAAATCGTTAAAAAAGAAGCATGTGCATTACAATCCCAATTAGTGGAATGGCGCAGAGCTTTACATCAAATACCAGAAGTAGGAATTGAACTACCTAAAACAGTTCAATTTATCCAAGAACGTTTAGATGAAATGGATATTCCTTATAAATGTTATGACGAATATTCTTGTATTGTAGCTACTATAGGACAAGGAGAGCGTTGTTTTTTATTACGAAGTGATATTGATGCACTACCGCTTCAAGAAGCTACAAATCTTTCTTTTGCATCAACAAATGGTTGTATGCATGCATGTGGACATGATTTACATGGTACAATTTTACTAGGTGCTGCAAAATTACTAAAACAACATGAAAACCAATTAAATGGATGTGTGAAATTATTATTTCAAGGTGGAGAAGAGACTACCCAAGGAGCAATTGCGATGGTAGAGGCTGGTATTTTAGAACAACCTAAAGTAGATGCTGGTTTTGCGATTCACGTAAATACAATGCCATTAAAATTTTTATCAACTGGAAAAGAAGCAATGTCTTCTACTTATGGTTTCTGTATTACATTAAAAGGTAAGGGAGGACATGGTTCGATGCCTGAAGCATGTATTGATCCAATTAATGCGGCGGTGCAAGTATATCTGGTGTTTCAATCACTTATCGCTAGAGAAAAAAGTGGAGCTGAGGAAGCCGTACTAACAATTGGAGAATTTCATGCTGGAGAAGCTCCTAATATTCTACCTGTAGAAGCGCAATTAAGAGGAACTCTACGTACCTTTTCACCTGCTTTAAAAGAACGACTTGTGCAACGTATGAAAGATATTGTGGCAGGGGTTGCGCTTACTTATCGTGGTCAATATGACTACCAAACAACTGTTGATTGTACAAGCTTAATTACCGATGATGCAATGAGTGATTTAGCCATTCAAAGTATGCAAAAAATCGATTCTGATTTAGATATCCATCGCGATGGTCATTGTATGTTTTCGGAAGATTTTGCTGAATTTTCACAACGAATTCCATGCGCTCATTTTATGTTAGGTGCTGGTCCAGAAGATGAAACCAAACGTTATGGATTACATGATCCACGCATTGAATTTAACGAAGATGCCTTAAGCTTAGGGGTAGCAATTTACACGCAAGTAGCAATAGATTATTTACAGAAGAAATAAAAGGTGGTTTTATGTGGTTTGTATTTGCCTTATTATCTGCAGTT
>JAXJYR010000158.1:0-2095 GCA_036306885.1 Longicatena sp. | reverse complement strand
TATTTTCACTTTACTTAGTGGATGAAGCTTAGCGATTAATAGATGCCCTTCTGGCACATATTGTGCAAGCTTGGCAAATGCTTCTTCCATTTTCGTTTCATCTTTACGAAAGGTTGGGGCATACACAATAACCTTATGATCCTTTAATTGTGGATAAGCCGCATAAATCGCTTTTTGTTTTTTCATTGCATAGGTTTCACTTTTTAATAAGTCCACACGTGGCAATGGAAAAATACGGGCTTTACTTTCATCACAACCAAATCCCGCTGCTAAATGCGCTTGATAGGCTGGTGAACTCGCAAAGTAATAATCATAGTTTTTATGCATACGCATCGCTGTTGCGATATTAGAACTAGATCCTTCTTCTTGATCTAAGATACTATATCCAAACTTTTTCATTGTCCCCATCGAATGCCACATTTGAATCACTTTTAATCCACGTTTATGTTTTAATAGCGATGCCACAATACAATATCCATCTAAGATACATACTTTACTTGTAGCTAAGTGATACATTTGTACAAACATATGAAAGACATACCCTAGTTTCGTTAAAATACTAGAGTTTAATCCTCCATCTAAGGTACGACATAACAGCACAACCTTTGTCCCATCCTTACGTTTTAAAATTTCTTTTTCTAATAATTTAAAATCAATCGATGGGGTATTTGATTGTCGTGATATCATCACCACTTTATTTTGAGTTGGGCATAAGCATATTACATAATAAATACACTGTAATATCACACGTCCCACACTAATCACTAGTTTCATGCTTTCACCTGTTTCTTTTTAAAAGGCCACTTAATCAACCATGGTAAACATTGATTGATGATTGGACATAAGACAATAATCCCTACATATAGCGCAACTGCTGTAATACTTCCATATAAACGTGAATGTTCAATGATTGGGAAGAAATATTGCAATGCTCTTAACATTGGAATATGTACCATTAAATAAATCATCGTATTTTTTCCAATATAATTTAAGATTTTAACATTTGGAGCTTTTCTTGCGATGTAAATCATAAATAAGGTAATACAGTAACTTGATATCATCATATATAAAGGATTTTGATATTTCATATTTGAGATATCGACAATACGATTGATATATCCAAAGAATAACCCTACTACCAATAAGCATAATGGACCTAAATATTTACCAGGAATGGCAATCCAGCTCATCATCTCTTCTAAATGGGCACGAATATAATATCCACTGCACACAAAGAATTGCGCCACAAAAGCCACATCTAAGTGAAATGGTGCGAGATGATATTGGTTTCCATGCGATGCTAAAATCCCAAAGATACAGAACGCAAAGCTTGTAAGTAACGTTAGCTTTTCTTCTTTCATATATTTATGAATGATATAAAAAATTAGTTCCGCAAAAAATAAGGTTACCATAAACCATGCCGCATTGGCAGTTGCCCGTACTTCTTTGGCATTGGAATAAAAGATTCCACAAATAATACGTAATAATGAATCATTTTGGACAGCTCCTACACTACGATTAAACAACCAAATCGGAATCAGTGCAAAACTCATCATTAAGTATGGATAAATAATTGCTTTTAGTTTCGCTTGAATAAATTCAGTGACTTTTTCATATTTATTAGGATTCATTGTAAGTCCAGATAGGATGAAAAAGAAAGGCATGTGAAAGGAATAAATCCCTTGTAAGATGACTTTATTGGCACATCTTTGCACACAATGTCCCCAAATCACAAAAAACATTCCAACTGCTTTTAATTGATCCACCCACAGCAATCTTGTCTTCTTATTGCTCATAATAACTCCACTATCTTATTTTCCAAATAAACGATCTAACAAACCATGTTTTGGTTCTTCTTTAATTAATCTACTTTGGAATTTTTCTTCTAGCATTTTCTTTTTATCAGCCGCTTTCATTGCATTTAATTTATTCACATATTCTTCATAATGTGCTGAAACGGTTTCAATATCACCATATTCAATTAATTTTCCACCTTCAATCCACAGTCCAGTTTTACAGAAAGAACGTACTTGTGGTAATGAGTGTGATACGAATAAAATCGTTTTATCTTCTTTATCACGAAGCTCCATCATAC
>JAXJYR010000157.1:0-7959 GCA_036306885.1 Longicatena sp. | reverse complement strand
CAGTTTTGTAAGTTCGCTTTGTAAATTCAGAACGTTTATACATGGAATCACCCTTATCTATTTCTAATACTATTATACTAAAAAATGTCTATTTTGTATATAAAATAGACATCAAAAAAATTATTTTATTTATATAAAATATATTTATACATACATTTTACAAAACTGTTGATTTACCCCATTGTAATCACAATGTCTACTTCTGGAATATCTTTTAATAATTTTGAATATTGACTTTGTTCCATATCAATTTGATAAATATCTTTCATTAAACGTACTGCATCTTGATTAATTTGCGGTTTGGTTTCTGTTCCTGCAGAATAGCTTTCAAATACATCACTTGCCAAATGCTTTCCTAAGGCTTCTGCCATTTGACTACGACATGAATTATGCACACAAATAAATGCTACTTTCTTTTTCATGATTATTTCTCCTTCTTTTGTTTATAATTATTTTTTATATAAAAATAGGTGTAAACTCATCAAGCTTACACACTATTTTTTTATGCTTTGTATTGGTTCTTCTTTTTTCTTTGGTGGTTCTTTATATTTCACCATTAAGTGAATTAAAAAGATCAGTAACATTGGCGCAGCAACTGCCGGTGTTACTAATAATGGTTCAATTCGGAAAGCTTCATTTGCAACATAGATCATTGGTTTTTCTTCAATCGTTTCAATCCGTATACCTCTCACCAACAAACGATGCGTATTGATTCCATATGGAGTACAAGTTAATAGGGTACAATAGTCTTTTCCTTCTTTAATCAATAAATCATCAACTTCATTGGGTTGAATAACTTTTACTTGATCTACTTGATAAGTAAAGATTTGATCAAGGATGGTGATAGTAAAGGTATCACCAGGTTCTAAACGATCTAAATCCGTAAAAAGCTTTGCACTTGGTAAACCACGATGTGCAGATAAAACACTATGCGTACTTGGACCACCTACTGGTAGACTACTTCCTTCTAAATGTCCTACTCCACTATTCAAAACTTTATCATTGGTGGTATGAAATAATGGTAATTCTAAATTAATCTTATCAATTTGAATATAACCCATAATGGTAGTACCTTCAATTTTTAAAGTATCTAAATAACCTGGTACTTCTTTATAATCGGTAAGGGGAAAATTAGTAGCGTATAAGGCCTGGTTATATGCATGAGCTGCTTGAAATAAACCACTATAGTCTGCTACTTCCAATTCTTCTAAAACTTCTTCATAATCATCGATTACACGTGATGAAGTCTTAGAGTTCCAATAGGAACTAAATGATGGATATAATAGCACGCAGATACCTACTAGAAATCCAAGCGTCATAAATAAAACTGGTTTTTTTAATCTCATAGGCATCTCCCTTCTATTATGATAACAGAAGAAGAGGAAACCCTCTTCTTCTATCAATAAATTAATCTTGGTATACTGTCATTTTTTTGTGAGTGATTAGTAATACTGCGAAAATCATAGCAGTTACAAAACCAATCATCAATAACATTTTTGTACCTTCTCCACCTGTTGATGGTAACATTGTACCTTTACTGTTTTCTACAGTTGTGGTTGTACAAATGTAAGTGTGTTTTACATTTGTTCCTTCTGCGAATTCAGAGTCAATAACATTTCCATTTTGATCGACAACTACTGCAAATTGGTGGGTTTTGGTTCCCACATCAACACTTGCACTATCTTGTAGTTTGTTATATCCATCTGGAGCTTTTACTTCTTTTAAGTAGTAATCTCCTTCTTCTAGACCTAAAACAATAATTTTACCATTTGCTTCTGTTGTCACAACATTCTTTTGAATTCCTGTTGTTTCATAGTCTTCACCTAAATATGCAGCTAAGTAAGCACGATATTTTTCACGTGATTTTTCTCTACGAATTCCTGTTACATTTGTTTTGAAGTCATCTAAAATATAAACACCTTTTACATCAGTTGGAATTACATACACAGGGTTTTTACAATCCGCATCACTGTAAAGTTCGAATTCAGCTCCTGCTAAGTGTTCGTTTGTTTCAGAATCAATTTTTGTTAATCCTAATGCATACACTTTTGTTGTTACAACACTTTCTTCATCTGGTCCAGATGTTCTGTTTGAAGTCCATGATAAGTCAACACGGTTCCATAGGTTGTTGTCGTTAGAAGCTCCACCAATTGTTGCGTTTGGTTCAATTGTTGCAGTATATGTAATTTCTACATCAACAGGAGATTCATATAAAGAAGTTGCATTTTCACCAAAAGTTAATTGGAAGTCATTTGGTGTTCCTTCGAAATTGTAATCACTTAACCAAGGAATCACAATATCAAATTCATCATATCCACGGTGTACCATAAACCAGTCTGCGTTATTAACATCGGCTTTTTCTTCTTCTGTCCATGGTCCAAAGTATTTCCATTCACCTGTGTTATGTGTACCTTCTACACCCCAGTAGTAACCTTTTTCTAATTCAATTACATCATCTTCATCTGGTCCAGCAATAACTTTAACAGTAAAGCTATTGAATTCAACCCAAACTGCGTCACCTTTTGTATCTTTAATTGTGTAATATTTTACTGGGTGTTCACCATCATAGTTTGTAGCGACAAATTCTACTTTATATGTAATGATATCTCCAATGTGAGAAGATGTTTCTTGTACCCATTCTTCTTTATCTTCATCCCAGATTGTTTTCTTAAATGAATCTTCTGGAGCTGGAGTTTGGTTTTTATCAATGACATTTACGGTTGGAGTGTTACTTGTAATTGTTACGAAAGTATCTACCCCTTTGTCAATTAAGTAATATGCATAAGGAAGATTTGTAAAACTTACAATTTCACTATCTGCAGTTACACTAGGACAATGAGATGGGATGTTATTTGCTTCTGTACGAACTAATTCAGTTAAATAAGAGATAATATCTTCTTTTACTGTATTATCTTTTCTTTTTACTTGACCTGTTGCACTGTCATATTCAAAGTAAGTATTGGCTTGTTTACCATCAGCACCAAACATTGCCACAAACACTTCGTTAGGTACTTCATTTCCATTTTCATCTAAACGTGTTTGACTAATGCTATATGAAATAGCATCAACCTTGTTTGCAGCATCTACACTATATGTAGCATCAAAAATTTTATAAAGCGTATAATCGTCTCCAATTGTCGCATTGGTAATTGTGATAGCACCATCTGCATTTTCAGTCGCAAACATTGTTCCAGTTAAGGAAACAAATAATGCTAACACCATCAATAATGATAATATCTTTTTCATAATATGTGTCCTTTCTATTATTTTTTTCAAGCATGCATATTTATATATGCACTTCACACGAGGTTAAGGCTAAGACAATTGATAGTACTTATGCCTCAAATACAATACATATACAATTGGAACTAATATCAAGCATAATCCCAATAGTATTAAGAAATAGATTGCGATCCCTCCAGTGGATGGAAGCTCATATCCGCGAAGGTTTTTTATCGTTAAAGTTAAGAGCTTATTAATGGTAACGTAATTTCCTTCAATACCATCTGGCATAGAAATGATATTTCTATTTGCATCATAGAAGACTAAGGATGATAGGTTATTCGTACTAGGAACAACCTCAAAATAAATCTCCTTATGAATAATAGCATAACCATTTGGTGCTTTTTCTTCTACAAGCTTGTATAGCGTATCAATTTCTAATGCTTGGAAGTTAATATATCCTTCTTCATTTGTGACTTGTGTATCGACAAGTAGGTACATATTATCTTCCTTTTTATATAAGCCGAATTTAGCACCTTCTAGAGCGACATTTCTTTCCGAATCCTTTTTGTACAAAGAGAATGTATAAGTATGCTTTATCCATTGGGCATAAAGCGTTGTGACAGGCTCTGTCAGTACAATCTTAGAATCAATTGGATACGAAGTTCCAGTTCCATCTGCTTTTGTATTCCATCCAGCAAATGTATACCCATAACGAACAAACCACGCATCATTATTTGTCTTCTCATTATTCCAAACAAGAGCAGTTGCATTCTTTTGATATTCAAATCCACTTTCATTTGGATAAATATCCGCAGGTGTTCCACCGTTAGGATCATAGCGCAAGTACACTACATCTTCAGGTTTTGCCCATTGCGCTGTAAAAATCATTGTTCGAGGCCAATGTACAGGTACGTGATTACCAGGTTGGTAAACAATACCGTTTTTGTCTAACTGCCATCCTACAAAAACCATTTTTGAATCTGTATTTGCAGTATTTCCGCGTGAAGCGACAGGTACTTCTGATTGATAAATGGTATATTCGTTTGTATCAGAAGGTGCTGTTCCAACGATTCCTCCGTGTGGAGCATTTGGATCATATATAACTTTGGTATGTGTATTATCCCATGTTCCATAAATACGAATCACATTTACAACAACCTCTTCTCCATTTATTTCGCGGGTTTCTTGTACACCATATTCACCATACATTGGAACATCCCAATTAAAGGCTTCATAGGCACCTTCTCCATAGATTTGCCATGCCCACCCTTGTGGATATACCTTCATCGTTGGATACTCTACAAGTTCTCCATCATCAAAATAATGTGTTTCAAACGGTTCTTCTGCCAAGCGATCATCATAATATTCAACAATATTATTAGAAACCTTTTTCCATTTAGCGATGAAAATTAGGGTATTATTCACACTATCACCACTGGCAATTAACGAATCCCAATCTTCTTCCTCTAAAACGAAACCACTCGCATCTAACCATCCAGCAAACTCATAACCTTCCCTATTTAAATACTCATGTTTATTAAAATCTGGTGAACCAAACTGATATGCATCAATTCGTTCTCCATATAGAAGATCTGAGTATGTTACAACTTCATTTTTATGGTCACCATTTGCATCATATCCAAAGTCAAATTGAATATTCATTTTTAAACGATCATAGTAGAAGATGTAAGCTTTATCAAAGGTTTTCACGCTTGCTACTCCACTAAAACTAGCGTAGTAGGACCAATATTTTTCAGCGAACAACGAATAAACAGAAACATCACCAATTTTTGCAGTGTTCATATTCACAGCATAATTTTTCTCATCATCTTGAATCGTATTGGCTGTGTAATACTTGTTGTAGTTACCATAGGTACTAATCACACTTTTACCAGCTGTCATACCATCTAGGGCTTTGATTCCAAAATGTCCTGTATGTTTTACAACCTCACATAGTTCAGTATCTACTTTGTAGCCAACACCATTGTAAGTGAAATCAGGTGTTTCGCCTTCTAAACACTCAAGTACATACATCAAGGCAATGTACTCTTGACTTCTAAATTCGGTAATTAAAGAATAAGGTTTAACCCCTCTTCCTGAACCTCTAAAGAAATCCGCCGTTAAGTCTTGACGTCTCGATGAGAAGTATGCGCCACTTTCCACCGCATATTGATGGTAAGGGCTATTGCTATCCCATGGAGTTAACCAAATACCTCCAACTGGATATACTTCAAAAATTCTTTCACCGTATTTCATGTCATGCAGTATATAGTAGTTATTACTACTATCACTCACCGTTGCCGCCGCGTTATAAGACCACCTAATGTTTTGAGCCGTAACTCCAGATGCACTGACATTTTGTCCCGTTGATGTCGGTGCTGTTTGGGTATAAGCAACAGAACCGGTGATAACACCATCTCGGTACAATTTGTAGACATCCATATATCCACCTTTTTTCTCCTTACTGTTACAGTTTGGAATTGTGAATACAATGTCGTTTCGAACCCTCATATAGTCAAAGTTAATAATCGTATCACCACTACTACTGATAAGACGTGTACTATAAGGAACTTCTCCACTGATATAAACATCGTCCCAATTTACTTCATCTGTCCAATTCGTTCCCGTATTGTTGTAGATGAAGTATTTTTCGTACACATCAGAAAGTGTAGCTTCTTGTTTGAGCGATGCATCCATATATACTGGATATTCCTTTCCATCTAATACACATACTACTTCATGAGTACCACTTCGACTATCTCCACTTCCACTATAGGTGGAATTAACACGTATTTTTGAGCCAGCTTTAGCATACCAAGTACCCAAAATTTCAGCTTGGGTCATATTGGTATCATTTTCATTTTCAATTCTTAAAATTGCTTCAAATGGAACATAATCAGGATTCCATTGAGCATAATAAGTTGTCGTTTGCGTTAGTTTTTGTAATCCTGATACGCTTGTTCCATCTTCTAGGGTCCATCCTACAAATTGATGTCCTACACGTTCAGGTATATATAAATCTAAATTAATACTTTCTCCACTCACTACTGTAATTGGATCAATTCTTGTACCATAGGTTACAAAGATTGCTCTACAAACATCTTTGGTTCCTGGATATACATATAAATCACGTTGATTTGCCCCAGTTAAATACTCACTCATATCACTAACTGGAATAGCAAAGTTGTATTCATTAATGAGCTTGTCATCTAAATACCATTTACCATCCCATTGCTTTCCTTGTGGGGCATTTTCTGGTATATATGGCGATGCACACTGTCCTTGTGTCACCCCATATGTCATTATGACAAGTGGCGTTTTACCATCGCGCGCAAAATCCATAAAGTAGATAAAATAACCATCTTCCTTTGGTTGCCATTTTGGATATAACGTAATATCTTCATAGAAGACATCCTCTTTGGTTACCTTTTCACTTAATTCCTTATCCTTGTACCAACCATCAAAGGCAAGGGCATCTGATTGATTGATCCATGCAGGTGTTGGTAATAAAGAAACACTATCTCCATATCCTATGACAACATCCTTCAATGGAAGTAATTGGTCCTCATATTCTAATAAATCAAAATGAATGATTACATTTTGTCTCCACTTTGCAGTATAAGTTGTTGCTTCAGTAATTGGCATTTTCAAAATATCTTGATGCGAGTATACATTCTCTTCTTGTCCATTTTTAATAAATCCTAACAAGCTATAATGCTCGCGTTGCCAATCAGCAGGTTCTGTTAATGTTGGATAGCCTTGATAATAAACACTTTGTGTTAAGCTTTCATGTCCTTCTGATTCAAAAGTGACCGTAAACTGTGGTCGATAACGTAAATATAGTGAAATGGTCGAATTACTATTACGTAGCCAACTACGATTTTCACTATTATCCGTTTTACGATATGCTAAATAATATGTACCTAAGCTATAACGTCTCCATACCTCTTTAATATTATCAGCGGACACTTCAGTAAGTGATCCAAAGAAGGCACTTTGATACTCTCCTAAGCTTTCATCAAACTTTGATTGCACTGAAATATTTTGGTTTGTTGTATTAACGGTAAACTGACCTAAGCTTTTCACACTGATATCCATAATCCTTTGATTATTTTCATCTACAGGATAAGCATATACATCAATCGTATAATTGTTATTGTTTTTTTGAATACTAAATGGTGATATCGCCTCAGAGGTTAATACGGAATCATCAGTTTCATCCGCTTCTTCCCTTAAAGCATATGTTCTTACTCGTGTTTTTACTTTATGTCCTTGTAAACGATAAAAACGTTCCGCATTTTCTTCTGTATCCGCTAAGGTATAAACCAATTCATTGGCTCCCTCGATATCTATCCAATTATCTTGTCCATCTTTAGAGTATTGCCATTGCCATGTATACATTTCTGCTTCCGCATTCACTAATTGGGCGATGAGTGAAAAGGTTTCATCTTCATTAAATTCAATATCTAAAGTTACACTTGCTTTTTCTGATTCTAATTGTGCATTCCATACTTCTTGTAATTGCTTAATGTCTAAATAACCGACAATATTAGCTTCACTTTCCTGGATCGTAATTGCTTTTACTTCGTTATCGATATCTCCACCAATCACAAATAATTTATCATCTTCCTTCGCTTCCATGATAACCACTTGATCTGCAGCTTCATTTTGGTCATTGTCTAAGAAAATAATATTTCCTTTTTGATACATATCATCATTTGGTTGATTAAAAAT
>JAXJYR010000156.1:0-3231 GCA_036306885.1 Longicatena sp. | reverse complement strand
TGATCGTGGTGTGCAAGGATATCAAGTCGATTACTTTGATGAAAACTTTGTCGAAACCAATCGCTTATTCCTTGACCAACAGCTTCCAATTTTTGGTGCTTTTTATGAATCCTCAAATCATTATTATGTTGTGAGTGGACAAACTAATTATGATGAAAATAATTCATTAGAAGTTGTCCGCGTATCTAAATATGATAAACAATGGAAGCATCTAAAAGATTGTAGTATTTCAGGAATTAATACGACGGTTCCTTTTGATGGAGGAAGTGTTCGTTTAGATGATGATGGAACTTATTTAGTCATTCGTACTGCACATGAAATGTATACCTCTAGTGATGGTTATAATCATCAATCTAATATGACACTACAAATTAAAATGGATGATATGACACTGAGTGATTCTTATTCTAAGGTTTCAAACATGAATTATGGTTATGTATCTCACTCATTTAATCAATTTATTCAAACCGATGGAGATTACCTTGTAACCTTAGACCATGGAGATGCACATCCACGTGCTTTTGTCGTAATGCAATATAAGACAAATTACAAAGATGGTAAATTTACAAGTATAAAAACATCAGATGTCATTTCATCTGTTAAAGTATTTAATTTCTCAGGACAAAATGGACAAAACTCCACTGGAGCATCGGCAGGAGGATTAGAAGTAAGTTCTACACATTATTTAATGGTTGGAAATAGTGAAGTCCAAGATGGTTCATTTAGCTACAAAAATACGCGTAATGTTTTTGTTGGACGTGTAAACAAATCTACTTTAGAAACAAGCTATACTTATTTAACTGATTTGGAGGAAGGTGTTAAATCCGCAACAACACCGTTATTAGTAAAAATCAATAATCAAAGTTTTGTTGTGTTATATGAAGTAAATAATCAACTATATTACCAAATGTTAGACAACGAAGGAAATAGTGTGACAAATGCCCAAGCCATCGCTGGTTCGTTATCCGATTGCCATCCTGTGGTAGTTGGAAATACCTTAAACTGGTTTGTTTATCGTCAAGATGAAACTACCTTCTATACTTTAAACGTACAATCAGGTGAGTTCCAAAGCAAAACAGTAAATACAGGACATCAATATGTACACACAAGCAATGTGAAAGATGGATATATTGAATTACAATGTGATAAATGTCAAAAAGAATCATCAGTATCAAGCTTTACTAACATTTACACTTATTGGAATAATACAGGTTCAGGAATGTTTAGTTCTTTGTTTGATGGGATAAGAAGTGTGGGTGAAACAGCATATTATATGCTTGATACAGACACAGGAAACAACAATGGCGAACTAAGGGATGAAGTTCAAGTTACATTATCTAACCCTAATGTGTTGGCACATGATGCAGATATTGAATCATTTACACCTTTAAGAAAAGGAACATGTATTGTTACTTTTGCCTCTAAATATAACCCAGACATGAAAATAACTAAAACTTTTGTGATTGATGGAGGAGACTATCAAGGAACATTAACTTCTAGTGCAGGAACAGATATTACATTAGGGACAAAGACAACATTAAAGCTAGATGTCACAAACCTAGATCGTGATGCACAATATTGTTTCATCGATAAAGATACCGATGATGTTTTACGTGCATATAGTGAAAAAAATACATATTCCTTCACACCAAAAACAGCAGGTACACAAACCATTATTGCACGAATGAAGGATGAAGATGGAAATATTTTCGAACAAGAAATCACTTTAAACTATCATAAAGTTATCAAAAACAAGGTGACTTTAAATGATTTTACATTATCATATAAAGATGGCACTTATAATGGATTAGGACATCCAGCAAAATATCAAGCAACGAAAGATATTCCAACAGCTAAGATTACCTATATTGATTTATCTGATTCATCAATTTGCGATGAGCCAATCAATGCTGGTACATATCAAATTCGAATAACATTCGAAGAAACAGATACTTATGATGCATGTGAATTTGCCCTAGATGAATGGAAGATTGTCATTGCGAAAAAAGCTACACCAGATAATATGGTGGCATCGACAATGGAAAGCTCACACGACTGTAAAAAAGTAAGTGATATTGTCTTACCAGAAAACTGGCAATGGACCGATAGTGATATTAACAAAAAGCTATTTTACGATAAAGCAATTGAAGCCACAGCACGTTATGTAGGAAAGGATCGTAATAACTATCTTACGACATCAGTTGTTGTCTCAATTGTTAGAAGTGAGGAACATTATGGTGGAGTAGCGAGCTGTATTACGTTAAAAGTATGTGAAGGTTGTGGAGCATCTTATGGAGAGTATGACAATCAGAACCATATAGGTGACACATATACCTCAAATAAAGTAAGTGTAAGCTGTAAACAAGAAGGATATACAGGAGATATCTATTGTTTCGACTGCGATGCATTACTTGTGAAGGGTGATGTGATTCCACAAGAAGATCATGAATTTGATGAAAATACTCATCTATGTATTTATTGTGATAAACATATGAATGATCACTACAAAGAAGTATTACAAGCACTTTGTGACGAAGTAGAAACTTATCAACGACTAGATTACAGTGAATCCACATGGTCTCAATTAGCAACAGTCGTTATGGAAGGAAAAGCATTATTGAACCAACAATATGCAAACTTCAATGATTATCAACCAATGATTGACGCAATCAACTCTGCTATTAAAAACTTAACATCTTCAAAACCAGCAGTTGTGAAAGATTTGGTGTTAAAAGCGCAAAACTATAAAACACTACAGCTTTCATGGAAGGCCGCTTCAGAAGCGGATTACTATGATGTATATCGTTTAGAAGCTGATGGTTCTTGGAAATTAATTGCCTCTGTAGAAGATACAGGATATAAAGCAAATGTAAAAACAGGTGTCTTATATACATATCGAGTACAAGCAATAAATCGCATCGATGACCAATTGATTTATGGAGATTTAAGTACAGAAGTATCAGAAAAAGCGATGTTGTATGGAAAATTAGTATTAAAAAGCGAACTTGTGACATCTAATAAAATTAAATTAAGCTGGAATCTAATTGATGGTGCTACACGTTATGTAATCTATCGTAAAGAAGGCACAAAATCATATAAGAAAGTATTAACTTTGGGTACGAATGTAAATACCTATACAAGTTCTATTTTAAAACCTAATACTTATTCTTATATTGTGAAACCAGCACGTTATGATTCAATTTCCAGAGTTTATGGTGATCAATCCAATGC
>JAXJYR010000155.1:0-3315 GCA_036306885.1 Longicatena sp. | reverse complement strand
TTTGTAACGGTTGCACTTGCTTCAGAAGCACCTGCTGCATTTTTAGCCACAACATAGAATGCATATTCTTTACCCGTCATCACACCAGTTATCGCAACTGTAGTGTCTTCTACGGTTTTGTAAAGTTTAAATTCTTCGCTATCATATGCTTTACGATATACATCGTACGTAGTAGCTCCTTCAGATGTATCCCAAGTTAAGGTAATTGTTTTGTAGTTTGTATCTTTCGCAATTACATTTTTAACTTTATTTGGTGCTTTTAGCGCTGGTAAAGTTGCATAAGCTGATTGAATACCATAAGAACGATTTCCATCGTTATCATATACATACAACATCACTTTTCCACTACTTCCTGGAGTTAAGCCTTCTAAAACATAAGTTGTTGTAGTTACTTGTTTAATTACTTGATATGATGGTAAGCTTACTAATTCATAATAAGCCACATCATCAGACGTAGATGGAGTCCATTCAAAGGTTACACTTGTTTGCGTCGCTGCTTTTTGATTGAAGTAAGATGGATCAAGTGGTGGAGTCATATCTTTTTCTTTTAATCCCTTATATGCACTTTCTAAAGAAACCTTGATGGCATCTACCTGCTCTTGTGTCGCTTTTTCATCTTTCATGATAGCTTCAGCTTCAGCATAGACATTTTTAAACGCTATAAAACTGTCGTTCGTAAATTTACTACTATTTGTTAATACATATGCATAATCTTCCATTTTGGCTTTTAATCCATCTTTATCCACACTTGGTAATGCTTGCCCTTCCATTTGTGCTTGACGTAATAAAACTTGTAGTCTTACTACTTGTGCTGCATATACATCACAAGCATAAGCACGTTGTGTGATCGCATTTGCCTTTTGAATACGACGCATTAATGGTGCTGTATAGTTATCATTCACATCTAACTGTTTAAATTCATTTAGTTTTGTTTTTAATAAGTCACTACTTTTATAGTTTTGTTTTGCTAATGCTTGATAATGATTTAAAGCTTCATTTACAATTGAACATTGTGCCATTAATTCATAATCTTGTGCCGTTGTTTGAAGTACATTGCGTGCATTTGAGCCAATCATATATAGTTCATTTAATTGTGAGAAAGTTAAATATCTTGCATATTCCCCATACTGGAACATATCTAATTCATCGCAAAGCATACTTAACATAGAATATGGACCATGTTGAATATATAAACCATAAATAATTTCTTTATAAATATCCTGTAGTTCTTGTGTAGCTTTAGCTAAATCATCATACGCAACATTACTTGTTTTTAACGCATTTTCTAAGTTATTTAGTTTTTGTTGAAGCTGATTTATTTGTGAGCTATTTACTTCTTTAGCTTCTTTACTATTTAACCATTCCTTCATTTCTAGCACATCATCATTGGCGATTTGCACCAGTAATTGATAATCAAAAATCATTTTATCTAAGCGTGATAACATTTGTTTGATTTCATGAATATCTTTATTATTTAAAACTGTATTGATTTCGGCGATAGTTGATGAAGTGAACCAACCATTAAGACTACGATATTGGTTTAAAATTTGCGTATAGTAATTTAATTCTCCATTTACTTGAGTTGAAGTTGTTTTGGTAATTAATTTAATACGTGCACATGCATCGTATGCATTCATACAATCAATCCATCCATCTTTATCATAATAATAGCTTTGTCCTGGTTCATTGGATTCTGTAATATTCACAAATCCAGCATTAGTCGAAGATGATGTATAGATTTTTGGTGAGCCATCATTGGCTTTTAGAGTAACGACAACACTAATGGCATCTCCTGTTTGTAATGCAATCGCTTCTTTTAAAGGAATTGTATATAATCCAGCATAGGTTACATTACCTTTGACTGGTTCTTTTAATAATGCCGTACCATCTACTGGTGAATTAGGATTCGCGTTTAAACGATATAATTGTATTTCATAACTAGTAGAGGCTGAAGCAATTCCTACATTGACTGCATGAAGGACTTCTTGAGTATATGCATCGCTATAGGCTGTTTCAAAAACATTCGCATATTGGAGGGTAGATGTATTAGCGTAGTTCGCATCTGCAATCTGAGATCCACCATCATAGTAATAAATGTTTTGGTTTTCTTTCGGCATATATGTAAATGCCGCAACACTATCTAAATATTGGTCATATGAAACATAGAAATATCCTTGATCTCCATAGCCTGTTCCCCAACTATTTCTCATAATCCATGCCCCATCGCGTTGCGGAAGGGTTCCACTCGCATTACTGTTGGCGAACATTTCCCTGGAAATATTGTCATCATATCCGACAAGCGTAATCACATGATTCGTTCTATTGGTAGTTGTATTATAAATATATGGATGATATTCACTTTCTGAATAATAGCTAGCCACAACACTACCGTATTGAATTAATGCTTCTTTAATCGCTTTGATGTCATCCTTAGGTAAAAAAATCGCTTCTTTCATGACATAATCTACATTTTGAGTTTTGTTGAGAGATGCATAAGAATCAAGTAATTGATCAAATTGATTTACATTAGGGAAATCAGCTTCTGACATAATTGATTGCCATTGTGATAAATACATCGCACTCATGATGGTATTTCCCCCCGCTTGTAAATACCCTTCATTTCCACTTACACCTGATTTTGCTGTATCCACTGGTGTTAAATATAAATCATCCACATTGCGATGATAATATCCATAGGCAACCTGTAGTTCACTAAAATCTACTTCTTTTGCATCTTTTAAATATCCTTGTTTTAATAAAGATGTTTCGGCAGAACTAATCACACCATAGCTCCAACAAGTTCCAAATTCTCCTTGATTTTCCATTGCGGTAACATACCCTAACGCTCTAGCATCATAAGAAGAAGGTAAGGTAGAAGCTTGGCTAAAAGGTACCTTAGGTTTTGTTGGTGCAGGTGCTTGATAATCAATATCCTGCGCTTGATGAACAAATTGTTCATTGTGTTCATTTGCTTTCATAGTAGGAAGGGTAGGTACACACAATCCTAAAACTAGCAATAATTTTAATAATTTTGACATTTTATCACTCCTTTTTATCATTATAAATTATTTTTGAAGATGTAACATTTATTATTATTACTTTTATCTTAAAAATACCATTAACTTATCGTCAAAAGAAAAAAGTGAACCAAGGCGGTTCACTTTCTTTAACTATTTTGCTGTAGCGTATTTGATTGTAGAGTATGGAGTATAAACTGAATATTTAATATCTTCTCCTGATTTGTAAGTTTTGTAACCACGTACTTTGAAGAAGTATTTATTACCTGATTTTAAAGATTTAGCTGTGTAGCTTAAT
>JAXJYR010000154.1:0-22464 GCA_036306885.1 Longicatena sp. | reverse complement strand
GATTACTCCTTATTGATAACCATGATAGGTAGATGACTATCCCATACAACCGATAAATTATAACGAGGCTCAATCACTTCACGCTTTCGCATTACGGCTTTCCTGCTCCCTGTCCTACGCTTAAACCTTTTCGTTAGCCTACAGGCTCCAAGGACTCGGTACTAGCGACTGGCTAGGTCTTACTAGGTTGGATTCTCACCAACTAAATATTTAACGCCGAACTGGCGCACACCTATCTTTTTTCCTTTAGTTTATCATAGACTTTCAATTTCTTCTATAAAAAAGTAGATTATACAGGGTACAATCTACTTCATTTTTAAACCATTTCTTCTAAATCAAAGAATTCATCGCGTGATGAAACAATATCTAATAATTCAGACATATGTTCTATTGTTTTACATGGATGAATCGCAAGCACTTCATCACGTTTTTGATTTTCATTTAAATATGCTACTGAATATGCACATAAATTACGGGCCGTTAAAATATCATTGACATTATCTCCAACATAAATAAGATTGTCATGTCCTTCTTTTAATAAGGCACAGGCTTGCATTAGTCCAATCGGATTTGGTTTTACTTGTTCTAGCTCATCGCCCCCTAAAACCACATCAAAATAAGGTTCAATTTCACAATATTGTAGTCCTAAATCTACTACATCGCGTTTTTTATTTGACACAACTCCCATTTTATATCCTTGTGCTTTTAAAGCTTCTAGTGTTTCTTTTACTTCTGGAAATAGTGTCACATATGTATTATGCTCTTTTTTATTAAAGGCGCGATAGTATGCTACTACTTCCGCAACTTTTTCAGGTTCAAAATAACGAGAGAATGTTTGATCTAACGTTGGCCCAAAGAAAGAGTCTAATTCTTCTTGAGTTAGTTGTTTGTCTGGTAAATAATGGGCAAATGTATGCTTAAAGCTTGCGTCAATTAAAGGACGACTATGAATTAAGGTTCCATCTAAATCAAATAAGATAACTGCTTTACTGCGTGGAAAAAGCTTTTTAAAGCATCCCATATATCCTAATAACCCTATGATAATGAATCCAAGTGAAATAAGTTGTGCAGTTTTAAATGATCCAATCATCAACGAGTCACTTCTAAAGCTTTCAATCACAACAAGTACCATTCCATACCACATTAAATAAGCCCACAATAAGTCACCATGACGACGTTTCCCTTTTTTTTGAAAAACATAACGAATCAAGATAAATCCAATAAGGTTGGCGATGGATTCATATAAAAACATCGGTTGTCGATAATATCCGTCAATATACATTTGGTCGGAAATAAAACGGGGAAAGAAACGATAATAGGAAGGATCCACAATTTGTCCAAATGCTTCCTGATTCATAAAGTTTCCCCATCTTCCAATTGCTTGAGCTAACAATACATTCGGCATAATCGCATCGGCCACTCGTAACAAATCGGCTTTATAGTGTCTAAAATAGAATATCCCATATAAGATACCGAATAATAAACCCCCGTGTATCGCTAATCCACCTTCCCAGAAATAGAAAACACGGATTGGATTTGACGCAAAGCGATTACTCCATTCGAATATAACATACCAAGTACGTGCTCCGATAATGGCAATAGGCATCATTGAAATAAAGAAGTTTTCCATAATACTTTCTTCATATCCGAATTTACGCATTGTTTTTAAGGATAGATAATAAGCTAAAAAAGCTCCTGTTAAAATAATAACGGCATACCATGTCACTTGTAGGTTCCCTATCGACATTATTATTTTACTATTGGGAAAAAATTCCATTTTAACACTCCTAACTGTTTCGTTTGATATAGTCTAATACACGTTGTTCAAATTCTTTGGCGGAATTTAAACCCATCTCGCTTAACATAAAGTTGGTTACAGCCGTTTCAATCACAACTGCCATTGAGCGACCTTCACGAATTGGCACAACGATTTTAGGAATTTTAATTCCTAAAATATCTTCATATTTACGTTCTTCAATCCCGACACGATCATACTCACGATTACGATCCCATTGTTCTAAGGTAACTTGAAAGTCAATTTTCGTTTTTTCTGCTACAGAGCTAACTCCAAACATACGGGCAACATTAATTACCCCAACTCCTCTTAGTTCTAGCATATCGCGTAAAAGCTCTGGTGCTTTCCCAATAATGGAATTATGAATGCGATAACAATCAACACGATCATCCGCAATCAAAATATGTCCACGTTTAATTAATTCAAGGGCAATTTCACTTTTTCCCAGTCCACTATCACCACGAATTAAAACTCCTTTTCCATAAATATTCAAAAGTCCACCGTGTAAGTTGGTATTTTCTGATAAATGTTCATCTAAAAAAGTTACGATATCAATAATCAAACGATAAGTAGGCGATGAGCTTGAAAATACCGGAAAGTTTTTTGCTTCGGCTACTTCTTTTAATACCTCTGGACATGAATGATTTTTCGTAATAATAATGGCTGGAGTAACCTCACTGGTTAAAAACCCAAAGGATTCTCGTTGTTTTTCCTCACTCATTGTTTTGATATAAGAAATTTCTTTATCTCCTAAAATAATTAAGCGTTTTAATTGAGACTTCTGAAAAAAACCTGCCAATTCTAAACCTGGTCGATTGGTATCAGCAATCGTAATGTTTCGCTCTAAAGAGCGCTCATCACCACATATTTGCACAAATTGAAACGCTTCTACAAGATTTCTTAATTTTACTACCGCAATATCCTCCATGGATTATCCTTTCTGAAGTACTTTTTTCAAGTACATTCCTGTATAGCTTTCTTCATTAGCGGCAATTTGTTCTGGTGTACCTACTGCTAGGATACTTCCTCCCTCATCGCCACCTTCTTTTCCTAAGTCAATAATGTGATCAGCACATTTAATAACATCTAAGTTATGTTCAATAACCAAAACACTATCTCCATTATCGACAATTCTTTGTAACACTTGAATTAGGCGTTTGACATCATGCGTATGCAATCCTGTTGTTGGCTCATCTAAGACAAAGATTGTTTTTCCTGTTGCCTTACGTTGTAGCTCACTTGCTAATTTCACACGTTGTGCTTCTCCTCCTGATAAGGTTGTCGCACTTTGTCCTAATTTAATGTAACCTAACCCAACATCACTTAAGGTTTGTAGCTGATGTTTAATTTTATGGTTCGCACTAAAGAAATGAATGGCTTCCTCAACACTCATTTCTAAGACATCATAAATATTTTTTCCTTTATATGTGACTTGTAAAGTTTCTTCGTTATAACGTTTTCCTTCACATTCTTCACAAGGTACATAGACATCTGGTAAAAAATGCATCGCAATGCGTTTAATACCATCACCTTGACACGCTTCACAACGTCCACCTTTGGTATTAAAGGAGAATCTTCCTTTTTCATATCCACGCATTTTGGCTTCGGTAGTTTGCGCAAATAAAGTACGAATATCATCAAAAACACCTGTATAGGTTGCTGGATTTGAACGCGGTGTTCTTCCGATTGGGTCTTGAGAGATTTCAATAATTTTGTCGATATTTTCTAATCCCTTCATTTTTTTATGAGCTCCTGGTTTCACACGACTTCTTCCTAAAGCATTCATAACACCTTTCGCAAATACTTCATTTACTAAAGTCGACTTTCCACTTCCACTCACACCTGTTACTACAACCAAACACCCAAGGGGTATTTTCACATCAATGTTTTTTAAGTTATTTTCACTCGCACCTTTAATTTCAACGCATAGTTTGTTGCCTTTGCGTCGTGTTTTTGGTACCTCGATTTTTTCTTTTCCACTTAAATAACGCCCTGTTAAAGAGGCTTCATTGGCCATCACTTCAGTTGGTGTACCACATGCCACAACCTCTCCACCATGAATACCAGCTCCTGGTCCAATATCAATAATATAGTCCGACGCTAGCATTGTGTCTTCATCATGTTCAACGACAATTAATGAGTTCCCTAAATCACGCATGTGCTTTAAGGTAGCGATGAGCTTATCATTATCACGCTGATGTAATCCAATACTAGGCTCATCTAAAACATAAAGGACACCACTCAAATTAGATCCAATTTGAGTAGCCAAACGAATTCTTTGCGCTTCTCCCCCTGATAATGTCGCAGCCAAACGATTTAAGGTTAAATAACGTAGTCCTACATTATCTAGGAAAGTTAAACGTGAACGAATTTCTTTCAAAATTAATTTCCCAATTTCTGCTTCCATTGGACTTAATTTTAGGTTTTCAACGAATTGACGAGCAGTTCCTACCGACATTGTCGTCCACTCATAAATGTTTAATCCCCCTACACGTACACTTAAAGCTTGTTCATTCAAACGTTTTCCATTACAGGTTGGACAAGTTTGTTCACTTAAAAAGCTAGCATACCATTCCCGTGATAAAGTCGATGTTGTTTCCATATAGCGACGTTCTATCAAAGAAGCTACCCCTTCAATATATTCAAATTTACTCGTAATATTTCCACTTCTTGATTCTAAAATATATTGAATTGGTTCTTTTGACCCATATAGAATAATATCCATTTCTTTTTTTGATAATTCACTAACTGGACACTTCATATCAATTTGATAATATTCTAATAATTTCGCAAATTTTTGCCACTCTAAATTTTCACTATTCACAATGTTTTTATAAAAACGAATTGCCCCCTGTGAAATCGATAATGACTTATCAGGAATTAATAAGTCTAAATCTACTTTTTGTGTAATTCCTAACCCTTTACATTCTACACATGCTCCATAAGGGGCATTAAATGAGAATAAACGAGGTTCTAATTTAGGAATATTAAAACCACAATACTTACAAGAGTAATTACTAGAAAATAAAATCTCTTGATCATTATAGGTCACAATCGCTAATCCATCACTCATTTTTAAAGCTGTTTCTAAAGAGTCGTGTAAACGTGAACGATCATCACTCTTCACAATACGATCCACTACTACATCGATATTGTGTTTTTTATTTTTCTCTAATCCTTCTAAGTCTTCTAATAAGACAATTTCTCCATCGACACGAACCCTTAAATATCCTTCTTTACGTAGTTTTTCAAATAAATCTTTATGGGTTCCTTTTTTTCCATGTACTGCTGGAGATAAAATCATTAATCTAGTACGATCTTCCAATTCCATAATTCGATCCACCATCTGTTTGATGGTTTGTGAAGTAATTGGTTCATTATGAGTTGGACAATATGGAACTCCAATTCGTGCAAATAATAAACGTAAATAATCATATAGTTCTGTCACAGTTCCAACCGTTGAACGAGGATTGTGACTTGTTGTTTTTTGATCTATTGATATCGATGGCGATAAATTCTCAATCGCATCCACATCAGGCTTTTCACTATTTCCTAAAAATTGTCTAGCATAGGCTGACAATGATTCTACATAGCGTCTTCTTCCTTCCGCATAAATGGTATCAAATGCTAGTGATGTTTTCCCACACCCAGATACTCCTGTCATAATTACAAGCTGGTTACGAGGAATATTCACATCAATATTCTTTAAGTTATTTTCTCTGGCTCCTTTAACTTTAATCATATTTCGCACAAAAATACCTCCTTCCTTTTCTAGGTCGGTATTATTATACCACAAATCATTAGAAACGAAAAAAAAGGTGACTAAAAAAATCACCTTCTGTTATATCATTTTAAATGTTTGTAATGCTTGGCATCCTAGTCCTGTATGCACTCCAACAACACTTACTAATGGAATAATTTCAATCTTAACGTTAGGAATTCTCGCCACAATTTTATCGTAATATACTTTTGCGCCTGCTTCATCATCCACATGGGCTACATAAATACAATATCCTTCGCCAACACCTTTTGAAATCAAACGATCAATTACTTTATCCATTGCCTTAGACATCGTACGTACTTTGTCATATACGTCAATTTTACCATTTGTTGATTGGTTAATTTGTAAAACTGGTTTAATCTTTAACAATCCACCTAATAGTGCTGCCATTGGTGTTAAACGTCCTCCACGTTTTAAGTGATTTAAATCATTTGGTAATAATAGCGTATCAGTAGTATCAATTACACTTTGACAATATGCTTTTAACTCATCGATTGATTTTCCAGCTTCATATAGTTCTTTACAACGTACAATTAAGTATTCCTGTACAACCGCTGTAACATGTGTATCTACTGATTCAAATACCAATCCTACTTGCGATGCCATTAATTCCATCGCATTCATTGTTCCACTTAATCCTGTACAAATTGGAATACAGAAGACACGTTCATATCCTTCTTCTTTTAGCTGTGTAAATAACGCCTCGATTTTACCTAACAATGGTAAAGAAGTACTTAATAACGTTTCTTCACGCATTAATTGATGTACTTGCGCTAACGTTAATTGCTCAAGTTCATCATAGCTATTTTGATCATAGCTAATTTGTAATGGAATCGAATAAATTCCTTTTTGCGCCATTTCTTGAACAGTTTTTCCTGTTCCACTATCAGTAATAAATGCTGTTTTCATTTGGACCCCCATTACATCTGGTTTCTATGCTTTACAACCAGGAACTTTACGAATATATTGTAGCCCTAAACATCCTAATCCAGTATGAGCTGCAATGACTGATGGAATTGATAAAATACGAAGATCGGCATTTGGAAATAATTCCTTCATTTTGGCATATACTTCATCTTTATTAGCTGCTTCTGATTCTAGCAGAAAGAAAATGTGATTTTCATTGATATTACGTTGCGCATATAAATCAAACACTTTCGCTAATGACTTAGACATCGTACGTACTTTTTCATAAACATCAATTTTACCTTCACTTGAAGCATTCATTTGTAAAATTGGTTTGATTTTTAATAAACCTGCAAGTGCTGCCGCTACTGGTGTTAAACGTCCACCTGCTTTTAATTGTGATAAATCATCCGGAATAATCATTGTATCACTATCTGCGACACTTACTTTTAAGATTTCAGCGATTTCTGCAGCTGTTTTTCCTTGGCTTGCTAATTCCACAGCACATTCTGATAAATAACGTTGTGCCCCTAGTGTTGTATAACAATCAACGAAATGACAAGGTAATCCTTCATCTTGTGCCGTTGCGACAAAGACAGCCGCAGTCGATGAAATTCCTGCCGTTAAAGGAATAAAGACTACTTCTTCGTATCCTTTTGCTTTGATTTCTTCTAACACTTCAATCATCATACCAACTGGTGGCATACTTGTTTTTACATCTTTTTTCGCTCTTAACATATCATAGAATTGTTCAACACTTAATTCTACACCATCTAAATATTCTTTTTCATCACATAATACTTGTAATGGTAAGTAAAAGATTCCTTTTGCATTGGCTTCTACTTTACTTAACCCACAACCACTATCTGTTACAATTGCTGTTTTCATAAGAATCCTCCTCTTATACTTTTTCATCATAACGATATTTTTCCACTTTGTCAATAAAATCTATTTTGTTTTATGATATGGTTTTTAAAACCATATGTGAACGTTTTGAAAACAACTTTTTTGATATAAAATGCAAAAACAATTTTTTATTCCATATAACTTTCTAAAAAAAGTGCTAATTCGTCCATCGTTGCATAAGCATCTATTGCGCCTGCTTTTTTGGTAGATAAAGCGGCATAAGCGTTAGCAAATAAGATGCCTTTGGTTAATGCTTCTTCATCCATTTCTTGTGGTAATTGTTCACGAATCACAAGATACCATAAAAAAGCCGCTATAAATCCATCTCCTGCACCGGTAGTATCTTTTACATCGACTTTAAAGCCTTCATGATGTGCTTGATGAGTACGTGTATAAATACTTGCGCCATCTTTTCCTCTTGTATAAATAACACATTGAAGACGAGAATGTTGCCATAACGTAGCTAAAGCTTCATTGATATCATTTGTCCCCATGATAAATTCCAATTCATCATCGGCAATCTTTAAGATATTCGCATATGGAATAAATTCATGAATTGTTTGTTTTAATGTTTGATGATTATCCCATAATGCAAGTCGAACATTTGGATCAAAGCTTATGAGTTTATCGTATTTTACGGCTTCCTCTAATAGCTTTTGATGGGTTTTTTTCATTTCGCTTTCTACTAATGATACACTACAAAAATGAAGCATATCGAATACACCTACACTATGTTCGATTTCATCGTAGCGCAATGCTAAATCCGCCGCATTTTGACGATAAAACGCATAATCTGTTTTTCCATCAGCCGCAAGTGACACAAAAGCAAGTGATGTTTGATGTTCACTACTTCGTTGAATATAATCACAGTCAACACCACAGCTTTGTAGCTTATCAATGATATGCTCACCAAAAGCATCAGTTCCTAACTTAGTTAACATCATACTTGAACCACCACATTTCGCAAAGGCCGCCGCTACATTAGCAGGAGCACCACCAGCTACCCGTTCAAATTGTGGTACATCGGCCAAATGAAAGCCTTTTTTCATCGGTACAAAATCAATTAAAGCTTCTCCAATCGTTGCTAAATAAAACATCTTATTCACCTTTTAAATTACCTTTCACTACATTTTCATCAATTAATTTTTCACTATATTCACCAATCTTATTAGAACCTAACTTCGATAGTGAATGTCTTTTTAAAATCCGCTTCGCACTTACATCATGACTTTCCCAATCATAGCCATTATTGGAATCATTTAATAAAAGTGGTTGAAAGTTATCAATGGCATGGGCAAACTTAGCTTCTGCACTTTCATATGCCTCAAACTCCTCAAACAAAGCCATCATTTCCGCTTTTTGATCTGCTGGTAATAAACCAAAAATACGTTTCGCAGCTTGGGCTTCTCGCTCTTTTTGGGTCGCTAATCCTTGGTCATCATATGCATAAGTATCTCCAGCATCAATCTCTACAATATCATGAATCAATGCCATCATCATTGTTTTTGCTAAATCAATTTCTTCATTCGCATATTCTTTTAACAAATATATCATCATCGCCATATGCCATGCATGCTCGGCATCATTTTCGTTTCTTCCACGATGAGTTAAATGCGTTTGACGAAAAATATTTTTTGTTTTATCGACTTCTAAAATAAATTGTAATTGTTTTTGAAAACGTGTCATATCAATCGCTCCATTCGTTTAAAGTATATCACATTTTACCAAAAGAAAAAAAGGAGTGCTTTGGTAATCACACTCCATCGTTTTAAGCTGTAATAACTTCTTCACTTACTACTTCTACTTTAATATCAGTAGGAACATCTTTTATATTTTTATCATATTTTAATATCACAACGCTATGTGGTTGAATATCTACACATGATACCTTACATGCATCGACAGCTTTATCTTCATAAATCAATGTTGATACATGCTCAGGTTGATACGTATAAGATTTTACAGTAGGGTTAAATAATACAGTTAATTCTTCATTTTCATCTGCCGTCTTATAGATTAAAACGTGATTTTGAATCGTATCGAAGCTAACATATTTTTCAACATCTTCTTTTTCACTATAACGTAGACATGGATGAGCTTTACGGATTTGAATTAAATCTTTCGTACAATCCACAACATCTTGATATAAATGCTTGCGTAAGTAATCAATTTTATTAATTTCATCGCTAGATTCATATGTGTTGTGTAACTTAAACTTTGTACGACAGAACTCTTGACCACTATGGATAAATGGAATTCCTTGTGCTAGTAACGTCGCAGCCATTAAAATTTTATGTTTTTTGATATGAACTTCTTTACTATCTTCCTTACAACATTCTTTAATTTTATCCCAACATGTCATATTGTCATGACATTCTACATAGTTTACACAGTGTGCTGGTTTCTTAAATAAAACACTATCTCCTATACTTGTACAGCTTGCGCCTAAACAGTTTTTCATAATATCAATCAGATAAATCGCACCTGTACAGTATCCTTTCATATTTACTTCGTTTTGATTGGTTCTACCTTTCGCCACATCACGGAAACGATCTGAGAAATGGGCTACATTTTCCATTTTCCAGTTATTCACAATTGATGCACGTTTTTGGTAATCTAGATAACTTGGCATATCCCAACCTTCTCCATAAATCATAAAGTCTGGGTTAATCTCACGACAAACACGTGCTACTTCATTAATCGTATCAACATCTAGAATACCCATCAAGTCAAATCTAAAACCATCAATATGATAAGTCTCTACAATAAACTTACATGTATCGACAATATATTTATGGCACATTTTACGAGTTGAATCGACATCATTTCCACACCACGTTCCATTCGAGAAGCTTCCATTTTGATTCATTTGGAAAAAATAGTTTGGAACCGTTTTATCGAAGAAATGATTTTCTTTATCATAAACATGGTTAAACACAACATCTAAATTTACACGAATTCCGGCTTTGTGACATTGTTCCACTAGTTCAATAAAAGCTAAAATACGAGCATATGGATTATTAGGGTCAACACAGAAACTTCCTTCTAAGACACGATATTGAACAGGATCATATCCCCAGTTATAAAACATTTGGGGATAGTTTTCATCCACTGAACCAAAGTCAAATACAGGTAAAAGCTGTACATGGGTTGCCCCAAGTGATTTTAAATAAGTAAATCCAGTCATATTGGCTTTCGTATGTTCATTTTCTTGGACAAATCCTCTAAATTTACCTGGATGGGTAACACCACATTGAGACTGAATGGTAAAGTCCCTAACGCTTGCTTCATAAATAATGGCATCACACATTGATTTCATTTCTGGTAAAGGGTAATCTTGTACTTTAATTTTATTCATATCAATAATGGCAGAACGTTTTGAATTCTCAATAGATGCATTTGCATATGGATCAATTGTTTCTTTCCATTCTCCATCGACACGTACTAAATATACATAGGTTGCATTTTCTAAGTTTCCATCTACTTTAACACGATATACACCTTTTTTATCACGTTTCATCTCATAGTCTTCAATAATACCATTACGATATACTTCGATTTTTACACGATATGCAGTTGGTGCCCATAACGCAAATTGGGTAGCTTCAGCACTGTATTGGTAACCTAAATCATCCCCATCATAATAAAACAATTCATCAAAACGAGCTGTTTTCACAATTGCCCCATAATGAAGGATGGTTGCACGTGCATGCTGATGTAACACGTGATATTCATTTCCAATTTCAATTTCATCATCAATCGATAAAATATATTTATTATATTTATCATTAATCGATTCAATTGATTGAATTCTTACATCATATAAGCTTCCATTATGATCTCTTAAGGAAAAACGATTACTTGTTCCTCCATAACTATTTTTTGATAAATAAACGACGATTTTATGAAAATCATCCATATATGCTTCAAAATCTCTTCTTTGTCTCATGCTATCACCTAGCTAATATTATACCAAAGTTTAAAATGCTTTCATACTAAGAAAAGAATAAATTCACTAAATTTTTAGAAACGTTTATCTCATTATTAACTTTTATTAACTAAAAAATCCGCGAAGGGGACGCGGATTTTAAAGTACGAATTATTTCTAAAATCGGGAGGGGATAGAAGATTATCGTATATTATGATAAAAGCTTACGAGTCCAATGATTTAGGCTATCCTCATTGACTCTAATATTTGTTACCTGTGAATTATTATCCTAGTAACTGTGTATATTATAACAGGTAATCTTTTTATTGTCTAGTATTTCTATGGGAAAATTTGACATTTGTTTTAAATATAAGAAAAAGGCAATCTTTACGATTGCCTTCTTTCGATTAGTTCATCTTATTCAAACCTAACATTTCCAAAGTCCATACTATATTCGTTAGAGTATGATGTGTAAATTGTTTGATCATTTACTTTTGCATATCCTCTTACTTTAAATGTATATAGTTGAGCTTTTAGGTTCGATGCTTTATATGTTGTAGCTGTTGTAACTTTCACACGACGAGTTACACCGTTTGTTGTAGCATATACTTCGTAGTATTTCATTCCTTCAACCGCATTCCATCTTAATGTTACAGCGTTTGGTGAGTAACTTACCTTTTCTAAAGTAGGTGCTGATACTGTAGCTTCTACTTCTACAGTATTACTTCCTTCTGTCATAATACGTTCTACACCATCGTAACGTGCTGCTTTTACTTGGTATGCGTAGTTTCCAGGTTTTAAGTTTGCTGATGTGTAAGTTGTAACATCTCCACCTAATGTAAGGATTTTTTTCCATTCTCCACCATTTGCTTGACGATATACGATGTAACGTGTAGCACCAGCTACTTGTGTCCAAGTTAAGTTAAAGATTGCATCACCAGATTGTGTTACTGATAATTCAGGTGCTCCTACTAATGTAGCAGTTCCTTTTGCTTCTGCACTGTATTCACCATCATATGTAACTTCTTCAAATACTCTTAATCCTTTTACACGGTAAGTGTATTCTTTTCCAGTTTTTACACCAGCTACAGTATATGTTGGTTCTGTAGTTGTTGCGACTGTGATCCATAATCCAGTTTTTGTGTTTTGACGTTCTACTACATAAGTTGTAGAAACGGCTTCAGCATCCCAAGTTAATTTGATTGTTTTGTAATCAACTGCTTCAGCAACTAAGTTTTGAATTGGTTTTGGAGTATATTCAGCATTAGCGATAGCTCTGTTAATAGCTACTGCATATTCGTTAACTACTGCTTGTTCAGTTGCATCTTTACCAAATACAACGGCATTTAATGCAGCTTGTACATCTGTGTAATCAATGATATATGTTTTTTCAGCTTTCGCAATAGCGATTGATTCATTTACCGCAGAGTAATCAGCTGGTGCAGCTTCTAATGCTGCAACTGCTTCATTGATTGCTACTGCATAAGCATCTACTGTAGCTTGGAAGTCATCCACTACGTTGTAATCAACATTGTTAATTGCAGTTTTCACAGCTGTTACAGAAGAAATTGAGTACCCTTCTAATGAAGTAGGTACAGTAGCGATAGCTGCTTCTACTGCAGCGTAGTCAGCTAATGTTTCTTCTTGTTTCACGCCTCCAACACGTATTTCAACAACGTGGAATCCTGAGTTTCTATTGTGGTAAGTAGCCACTAATTTTACAAAACGTGCATTTGTTGGAGTATTTATAATTTCATAAGGACTTTGAGAATCAGTGGTATTCTTTTTCTCTCCAAATAAAGTCCATTCTTTTCCATTTCTACTTGTATAAATTTCATATTGGTAGTAACGATTGCTTTGTACATAGTTATTTACTTGCACATAGTCAACTGCATATAAACCATCAAGATCAATAATTACAAATGGACGTTGAGCTTCAGGTAAAGTTCCCCAAGCTTCAGCTCCTGATCCAGTAGGAAGACTTTGACAATCCCAGTAATCACTATTAGAAACAACTTCATTTGTAACGTGTGTATTTCTTGAGTGACCAGCTACAGATGTAGTCACTTCTTTACCATACGCAATGTTTTCTTCATTTGTAAATACAGAAATTTCAACCAAGTGGAATTCTCCATTACTGTTTGTTGTTGCAATACCTTTAACTTTTACATATTTTGCATTAATTTCGTTAAATCTGATTGTTGTTCCTGCATATCCAGGATTAGCTCCTAGGTGTTTTCCAACTGAAACCCAAGTATCTTGGTCTTCACTTACTAAAACTTCGTAGTGGTACTGAACACTTGTGTTTTTACTATATGTTATAACATTTACACTAGAAATTGGTGTAACTTCTTCAAGCTCAACAATTGCCCATGCATTAGCAACCCCATTTGTACTTCCTGTATATACGTTTTCAGCTTTCCCATCAGTTAAAACAGAAGGATCTTTACCATTATTACTATCTACAGTTACAGGTCTTCCTAAAGAAACGTTTTCAGATTTGATAGACATCATTTTTGGTGCTTCATAAGGCACTGGATTTGCTTCTACCATTTCACCGTATGCAAATATTTCGGTAATATGAAGGTTATCAATGTCATTACGTCCTTCAACATAAGTATAAACACCTTGAATTTTAATATAACGTGCCGTTTTAGCTGTATCTAATACAAATGCTTGTCCTGCTTTTGTGTTAAACTCTGTACCACGATATTGAGCAATCACATCCCAAGTCTCATTGTCTGTACTAACTGCTACATCATAGTGGTAATAACGAGGTTCCCCTTGAAAGTAAGGTACAACATTAACTGTATCTAATGCGTATGTATTATATAAGTCAATTACTAAAGATACATTTTGTGCTGGAATATTTGAACCCTCTTTAGATTCATAGTAATCGTTAATACTTCCGTTTGTAATAAGAGCAGCAACAGCTTGGTTGTGAGAAGCTGTTACTGTTTTGTTTAAAGCTACATTTTCTCTTGTTTTTAAATTATTCAAGATTGTGCTTAAAGCATCTAAAGCTTCTTTTACTTGTTCTTCTGAAGCATATTTGTTTTCTAACATTGCTATTGCAGTTACATATGCATCTTCAAAAATTTCTCTTGTTTCTACAGTTAAACTTGCAACAACTACTTTACTAGCTTCTTCGACCACTGGTGCTAAGTTTGCACGGTAGTTTGTTGCTACTGCAGAACCTTGTGATAAGTTAAATGATGTTGCTAAAGCAATACCATTTTCTTCGTAAGATACATTAATTACTTGGTTTGTTCCTAATTCTGGATCAATTTCTGAAATTGTTGCATAAGGTGTAACATCACGTTTGTAACCATTGTTGTAAGTAGCTTCTACTTCAACTTTAAGTTCTGTACTTCTTGATAATGGACTTACAAGTCTTGCTTCAAATGATTCTAATACAGATAATGCAGGTACACTAGAAGCTGCACTTACACCTGTAATACTAGCTACACCACTTGCTTGAAGTGAGATTGATTCATAATCATCAGTTTTTGTTGAATTTCCAGCATTATCAATTACTTCAATTTTACGTCCACCTGTAGCATATGCTTCTGTTAAGAATTTAGAGTGGTAAAGAATACTTCCACGAGGAATGTGGTAGTCACTTGTTACGATAACTACTTTATCTACTGTAGGGTATGTAGTTGCTAAAATGTCATAAGTATATCTAGCGTTTCCTACAGTATCACTTGCACGAGTTTCGCGAATTAAACGAGCTTCGTCTAATCCGTTTTCAAGTAACCAGTCACCCATTAATCCACCTTCAGTCACATCTTTATTTCCTGAAGCTGTTCCACCACCAGTAACACATACATAAGCGTTTGGATATTGGTTCGCTACATTTAATCCTGCTTGAAGACGACCAATTAATTCTGGTTTCATTGTTCCATCAGAATTTAAGGCAAATCCTAAAATAACAATACATAAAGAATCATCTGTAGGAAGTCCTTCCGGAACTTTATCTTCGTTGGCAAATCCAGGTGTATTTACTACTGTCCAGTAATCCATAATTCCATCCCATACTTCGGCATAACCTGGATCGATTGCTTTCATTTCATCTAATACACGTTCGATGTCAGTTTGAGCACTTTCTTGATAGCTTTCGTAGTATTTAATCAATTGTCCAGCTAATGCTTTTGCTTCGGCACTAACTTCTGCCGCACTAACTTTGACTGGCATTTGAACAAATGATAAAACCATCAAGAATGCTAAGATACTACTAAGTACCTTTTTCATTTTGTTCATAAAATATGTCCTCCTATTTTAAGCATATTTTATTATACAATAAAAGGTTACATGCATGAAAGCGTTTACTGTTTAATTTTCTTGTTTTTATATAATGTACGTATATAATAAACACCTGTTCACAAATCAAACACTTATAAAATAAAAAAACCAGTTTCCTGGTTCTTCTTTGGATTCTATTATTGAATGTGTCCTACTGCTTTCTTCTCAGTATCCTTTGGACAATCTTAGTATAACACATTCTAATTCATTTATTCCATGTAAATGCTCGACAAAATTCTTACGAATTACTGACAAAAAAAGCTCCCATAATGAGAGCTTAAAAATCAATAATGATTATTTTACATCAACAGCTTTAATGTTCCAGATATCTTCTGCATATTCAGCAATTGTACGATCACTTGAGAAGAATCCAGATTTCGCAATGTTAATTAAACATGTTTTAGCCCATGTTGCACGGTCTGCATAACGTTTTTCAACGCAAGTTTGAGCGTGTGCATATGCTTCAAAGTCTGCTAATAATAAGTATTCGTCGTTTTTGTACATTAATTCATCGAAGATTGTTTTGAATGTACGATCTGACCAGAAGTTACCAGCTAATGAATCAACGATTCTTCTGATATCTCCATTTTCGTGGTATTTACGCCATACATCGTATGAGTGTTCGTGTTTGATTAACGCAACGTCATCTGAACGTAATCCGAAGATTTCTGCGTGATCGAATCCAACACGTTCAACAATTTCAACGTTTGCACCATCCATTGTACCTAATGTAATAGCACCGTTCATCATGAATTTCATGTTTCCAGTACCACTTGCTTCTTTACCAGCTGTAGAAATTTGTTCAGAAACGTCTGCAGCGTTTAATAAGATTTCCGCAACTGATACACTGTAGTTAGGGATGAATACAACTTTCATGAATTTTGAAATTTCTGGATCGTTGTTTACTTTATCAGCTACACAGTGAATTAAACGGATAACTTCTTTTGCGAATACATAAGAAGGAGCCGCTTTCGCTGCGAAAATGAATGTACGTGGGTGAATACGGAAGCTTGCATCATCTTTCATACGGAAGTATAAGTGGATGATGTTCATCACGTTTAATAATTGACGTTTGTAAGCGTGAAGACGTTTAGCTTGTACGTCAATGATTGAGTTAACATCAATTTCAATATCTAATGTATCTTTGATGTATTTCGCAAGAATTTCTTTACGTTGACGTTTTACAGCTAAGAAGTTGTCTTGAAGTTCTTTGTTGTCAACATGTGCCATTAAGTCTTCTAAGCGTTCTGGTGCTTTTTTGAAGTCTGGCCCAATTGTACTTTCTAATAATGAAGTTAATTGAGGGTTAGAGTATAATAACCATCTACGGTGAGTAATACCGTTTGTTTTGTTGTTGAATTTTTTAGAGTAAAGTTGGTAGAAGTCGTTCATTACATCATCTTTTAAGATTTGAGTGTGAAGTGCAGCTACCCCGTTTACTGAGTGAGAACCGATGATTCCAAGGTTTGCCATGTGAACTTGTCCATCTTTGATAATGCTACATCTGTTCATTAAATCAGGACGTCCTAAGTCATGTGAACAGTAGAATTTGAAACGACGATCGATTTCTTCGATGATTTCGTAAATACGTGGTAATAAGTTACGTACGTATTGAACGTTCCATTTTTCTAATGCTTCCGCTAGTACTGTGTGGTTTGTGTAAGCCATTGTTTTTTGTGTAATTAACCAAGCTTGATCCCAATCGTAACGGTACTCATCACATAATAAACGCATTAATTCAGGGATACATAAAATTGGGTGAGTATCGTTTAATTGAATTGCGTTTTTCTCTGCGAAGTTGTCTAATGTTTTGTAAACACGTAAGTGTGCTTTTAAGATACATTGTAATCCTGCAGATACGAAGAAGTATTGTTGTTTTAAACGTAAAAGTTTTCCACTTTCAGTTGAGTCATCTGGGTAAAGTGTACGACAGATTTCTTTTACTTCGTTTACGTATTCTGTTAAGTTTTTAGAATCACATACATCATCTGCGATTTCTGCAGACCATAAACGTAATGTGTTAGTTACTTTTGTGTCGTAACCAACTACAGCCATGTCATATGGTACTGCACGAACAACGAATGAAGGGTGGTGTTTGATAACTGTTTTTCCATCAGCATCTTGCCATCTTTCTAAGTGTCCTCCGAAGTTAACGTTTACGGCATGTTTAGGTTTACGTACTTCCCATACGTTTCCTAAGTTTAACCATTGATCAGGAGATTCCACTTGTTCGTTGTTAACGATTTTTTGTTTAAAGAATCCATATTCGTAACGGATACAGTTTCCATTACCAGGTAAGTTCAATGAAGCAAGAGAATCTAAGAAACAAGCAGCTAGACGTCCTAAACCACCATTTCCAAGTCCTGCATCGCTTTCAAGTTCTTCTAATGCGTTGATATCTAAACCAAGATCTGATAATCCTTCCTTTACCACATCATAGATACCAAGGTTCATAAGGTTGTTTGTAAATAAACGTCCCATTAAGAATTCCATTGAGAAGTACCACATTTGTTTAGCTTCAGTTTCTGCAATTGTGTTTTTTGAATCACACCATTGTGTTGAAGCGTAGTCACGAACCATTTCACCTAAAGTCACGTATTTTTCTGTTAGGTGTGATTGTTCAAAAGAACGACCATAACGTTCTACAACGCGTTTTTTGAATTCTGTTACAAATTCAGCTTTGTTTTGAAAAATATTGTTCATGTTATCCTCTCCTTTCCGACAACGTGTTTATTTTACCTTATTATTTTATATATGGCAATTTGAATTTTTCTGAAAGCACTTACTCAATCTATCATTTGTTGAAAAATGAAAAATATTCGTGAAAATTTACAAACATTTTTTTGTACACAATCAAAGCACAAATTCCACAATTTTAGTGTGAAATACACCTTTTATGTTCATTATTTATAAACAACAAAAGAGATTGATTACTCAATCTCTTCTTGTTCTGCTTGCGATGAATCATCATCACTTCTATCTTTCTCAACTGATTCTTCCTTTACATCAGAATCTTCTTGTTCATCATCAGATACCTCTTCATCAGAGTCTTGAACATCAACTTTCTCTTCATCGTTTTGAGATTCTTGATCATCTTGCTGAACTTCTTCTTTAGCGTCTTCTTCTAATTCTTCATCAGAATCTTGTTCTAAATCTTTATCTGATTCTTTATCTGATTTTTTATCTGATTCTTTGTCAGACTCTTTATCTGATGTTTTGTCTTCTTCTTTGTTTAGTTCCTCATCTGAATCCTGAGGTTCCTTCTCTACTGTTTCTGATTTATCATTTACTTCTTCATCTTTTGATTGGGAAGACTCTTCTTTTGTATCAGTATCTTTCTTATCTTCTTTAGGTTCTTCTTTGGTATTCGTTTTATTCGGTTTTTTCTTTGTTACTTTTACCGGTTCTTCCTTTTTGATACTTTCTAAGACTTTTTCACCAATTTCAAATTTTTGACCATCTACAATATATTTTTCACTGTAGTTTTCATCGTCAACAAATTCTTTATATTTAGATGAAGTTCCCCAATGTGCAAAGAATGTAATTTTACTATCTTTGTTTGCAACAACTGTAAATTCAAGAGAATCTCTTTTACCATCTTTGGTATTTTTATCTTCACCTAGTTGTTGTGTATGATAATTTTGAATTGTACTTTCACTAGCGCTAACCACACAGAATCCATTAGATGCAGTTCCTGCTTTCTCAATTTTTATAAGGTATATATTTCCTTGTTTTAAATTAGCACTATATGTTGCATCTCCGTCTGCTTTTACATCCACAATACTATCATCTGTTAAGTTTTGAATCACAATCTTTACGTCAAATTGAGAAGTTTCAATAACATTATTAGTAGAGGTTATATCATGAGAAAAATATGCATATGCAGTAACTGTCATGGCGATTAAACACATTACAATCGTACTTATTACAAAGAATAAATGCGATGTGATATTTTTATCATTTATTTTTGATGCGTCTATTTTCACATGAGTTCCTCCTTTCTATTCCTTACTCTTGTATCTGATCTGCTTTTACAATAACTCCTAATTCCACCATTGGCACAACATCACCACGATAGTTGGCAACATTTCCGACTTCCTCTGGCATCCTTACTACCATTGTAACATACGCAAATTGTTGCGGTTCTAAAACACTTTGTTGCGTTGTATAGTGACTTAGCTTCATATCAGCGATTTCAACTGCTTTTTGACGTGTCGATACACATTCTAACATATCTGTTTCACTTTTACTTGTAACTACTCCAAATTTTAAATAATCTTGTAAACTAAATGCTTGCCCAAATACATTGGTTGCGATAATACATCCGTTTACATTGACCGATGTTTTGAATTGAAATGGAACACTTCCTTTATTTTCAACTCTTAAATAGACAACTTGAACATAACCAGGCTCATATAAGTCATCTTCTTTAAATACTTTAGTAGTACTATCAATCACTTCCCAAGTTCCATCATCTAAGCGATGTGAGACTTCTAAATCGAAGTCAGCGAAATGGAAAATATTATTGATTTCTGGCGATGTATCACTAAACCATGCTAAAGATGCACCTGTTCCTAATAAACCCCATAGAATCAGTCCAAGGATACTAAAGGTCATAGCTATTTTTTTGTAGTTTTTTCTATTTACCCATAGTTTCACTTGTCACTCCTCCTTATCCTTCACTCTCTTCTGGTTCTTTTTTCTTTTTTAATAAGATGAGTATGAAAAACATACTACACATAAGCATTCCAACCCACAACATCAGATTCGTAGTATCTCCTGAGTCTGGTGGTTTAGGATCATTTCGATCACTAGGAAATTCCTCAATTTTGAATTCCCAATCTAAATATCCAACCAGTTTTTTAAATTGGTTATCCAAGGTAACTGGTACATTTAAGGTTACATCTAAATTGACTTCTCCCCCTGAATATAATGTACCTAAACAAACCCAATCAGTAAGTTGAGCTGTAGCATCCGCTGTGGCGTTAAACATGTACGCCATAGCGTTATCTTCGCTTTTTTGCACTGTAAGCCCTAGTTGCGACAAAAACTCCTTAGAATCCTCGTGAGCCCCTAATGAACGCATATAAATTTTTACTTTTACTTTTTTTGATGCTTCATTTTTTACTTTGATTTTCTGTGTTAATACATCTCCAGGCATTACATCCTTAAAATTTGGAAATAAATCAGTTGGAGAGTATTCACTTCCTGGTTCAAAAATAAACTCTCCTGCATCACCACTATAAGTAACTTTTCCATTTTCAGCATGTACACAATGAGGTGCAAACAAGAATGCACATGTAAGTAACATAATGACTATCTTCTTCATGATTCATCCTCCTTTGGCCAACCAGCTGCAGTAAATGTATTACCATCCTGAAGAGGATTATGCTCAGCTTGTACAGCCTGTGCTTTAATCGTAAGCGTTAGAGTTTTACCAATGTAGTTCATATCAATCTTAGAACCAACCATTTCAACATGAGAGAATACATTCGGTGTTATTTCACCTGGTTTTACTACTTTTTTATAGTAATACCATCCATCATGTAAAATCCAGTTCTTTTTATCGATATTTAATTTAAAACACTCTTCACTAGGAAGCTCCTCTGCATTAATACCATAAACGATTTTAACACGTAAGTAGAACGGATGGTCACATACGCTCTCAACACTTACTTTCTTAGATACAACATCACCAGGCATAATATAAACCCCTTCTTCTGGAAAGTCTGTACCTTGATCTGTCTTTTCTAAAATCTTAAATGCTACATCACCAGAGGTCACAACATTGGTAGCTTTTCCAATTACAGAATAATACGCTACTGTATCTTGACTCATTAAGGTAATAAACGATGCGCACAATGCAAGTACCATCAACTTCAATTTTATATTCCCCAACATAATGTCCTCCTTTCATTGTTTTTCAACTATCAAAAGACACAAATTACTTTATATCTTTTGATAATCGTCTATCCCTCAAATGAGGGATAGAACGAGTCTTTATTATATATATTATATAATAATATCTAATAATTTAAATCATTATTGTACAGTTAAAGTACTGTTTCCACTAACTCTTTGGTATTTTTGTGTTCCACAATTTACACGTGTACACCCATTTAAGTATACCGCAGTTTTATAGTTTTCACTATAAGAGTTTACCGCATTCCATTTTACGTATTGGTTACTTCCCATAGTGCTTCCACCAGTAAAGTCAAATGTACAGTTATTAAAGTTACTAGTACCTCCCATACAGTTTACATATCCAGTTTTAGGGAATCCATTTTCAGTAATTTTAAACGTACAGTTGTTGAAATCTAACACACCATCTGCTTTATCTACACTATTTGGCATAACAGGTCCAAAGAATGTACAGTTGTTAAATTCAAGGTTTGGTCCATCTGCATTAATCGCAATAATATTAGCACCACTTTCATAACGTTCAAAAGTACAATCTTCGAAAACTAACGTTTCACTTCCACCCTTCGCAACAATATATGTTCCTCCTCTTGAAGAAGTATTAAATGTTACATTTTTAATGTTAATTCCTGTTGGAAAATCATATTGTTGGCTTGGAAGATCTAATACTAAACCATTTCCTGAAATTACTGTACCTGGTTTTGCGTTTGTTAATGCTTTAAAAAATCCTTCTTGATTAGCTACATTCACAACTTTGGAGTATTCTGCTTTTTCATCGTATTTGTTGTTGAATGCATCGTTTTCATATGTAAATTGAGCTGCTAATAATTCAACTGAGAATCCATCTCCTGCAGATAGGTTTTGGTATTCGTTTCCAGCACTTTCTTGCATGTGTAATGCAATACATACAGTTACATCACCAGT
>JAXJYR010000153.1:0-1419 GCA_036306885.1 Longicatena sp. | reverse complement strand
CAATCGAAGAAATTGAAAAGGAGGAATGTTAAGATGAATAATCCATTAACACCAATCCCTTGCGAAATTTTAGAAATCAAAAGAGAAAGTTTATTAGAATATACTTTCAAAGTAAAAACTGATGTAACTCCAAACCATGGTCAATTCATGCAATTATCTATCCCTAAAGTAGGTGAATGTCCAATTTCAATCTCTGCTTATGGTGAAGGATGGATGGATTTCACTATTCGTTCTGTAGGTAAAGTTACTGAAGAAATCTTCAAAAAACAACCTGGTGACGTTTTATTCTTACGTGGGCCTTACGGAAATGGATGGCCATTCGATACAGAATTTAGAGGTAAACACTTAGTTGTTATTACTGGTGGTACTGGTTTAGCTCCTGTAAGAAGTATGTTAAATGCTTGTTACAATGATCCAACAGCTGCTAAATCTGTAACTTTAATCTCTGGTTTCAAAAATGAAGAAGGTATCGTATTCAAAGAACAATTAGCTGAGTGGAAAGAAAAATTCAATACTTTCTATACATTAGATAGAGATCAAATCGAAGGATGGAACGTTGGTTTCGTAACTCAATACGTTTCAAAAGTAGATTTCGAATCATTCGATGGTGATTACGCTGTAATTATCGTAGGTCCACCACCAATGATGAAATTCACTGCATTAGAAGCTATCAAATGTGGTGTACCTGAAGAAAAAATCTGGCAATCTTTTGAAAGAAAAATGTCATGTGCTATCGGTAAATGCGGACACTGCCGTATCGACGAAGTATATGTATGTTTAGATGGTCCTGTATTTAACTATACAGTTTCAAAAGATTTAATTGACTAAGGGAAAAAGGAGGATCTATTTATGAATCATGATATTAACGTAAAAAAAGTCAGAATTAATAACTTTAGACAATCCAAAGTCCCTGGTGAATTCATGCTTCAAATGCGTGTTCCTGGTAACTTAATTGATGCTAAATGGTTAGCAGTAGTTCAACACGTAGCTCAAACTTGGGGTGATGGATTATTCCATATTGGTACTCGTCAAACTTTAAACGCAACTGGTATCAAATATGCAAATATTCCTGCTGTAAATGAATATATCGAAGACTTCATCAAAGAACATGTACGTTTAACAAACGTGTATATGACTGTTGATGGACAAGAATGGGATCCAAAATCTGGTTACCCAACTATCGGTGCTCGTAACATTATGGCTTGTATCGGTAATAGACATTGTATCAAAGGTAACTGCGATACAACTGCAATCGCTAGAAAAATTGAACCATTAGTATTCCCATCTCACTACCACATTAAACTTGCTTGTGCTGGTTGTCCAAATGACTGTGCTAAAGCTAACTTCAATGACTTTGGTATCATGGGTGTATCAAGAATGACTTACCATCCAGAAAGATGTATCGGATGTGGTGCTTGT
>JAXJYR010000152.1:0-10140 GCA_036306885.1 Longicatena sp. | reverse complement strand
TCATATTTCTTTAAAACAGCATTGATTTGCGCGATTTGTTCCTGAAGCTTAGGAACTTCTAATTGATTGGTCGTTGCTAGTTTTAACGCTTCTTCTAATGTGACAAGTAACTGATTTTGTTGTGCTTGTTTTAATTCATTTGTTTTTAAGTCTTGTTTCGCATTTTCTATTTCAAGTGCTTTGGTTAGCTTTTGTTTCACAATATCTAATTTTTTATGAATCGTTGTGATATTTTCTAAACATTCTTTTTCATGATTAGTATCTTGTTGAATCAATTGTTCAATCAAAGCTAAGGTATCTTCCATGGTAAGTTCTTTATTTTGGGCTTTTTTTACTTCAATGTTTAATACATTATCTTCATTACATGAAATACCACTGATATATTGAGAGATACTTTTTTGAATATCATCACAGCTATCTTTGACTTTTTTACTTTCTTCATTTAAACGAATTTGTAAAGAAGCATAAGTAGAGGTATTAAAGATATGACGGAAGATTTCAATTCGATCTTTAGTCGTAGCTAATAATAGTTTTAAGAAATCACCTTGCGCAATCATCGCAATTTGACAAAATTGTTCATGATTAATTCCAATAATATCAATGATTGCTTTATCGACTTCATTGTTTTTGGTAATGATTTTACCATCAGGATAAACAAGTTCAGCACTTGCGCCTTGTTTAGTCATTCCTTCCCCACGAGCTTTTTTACGTTCATATTCAGGATTACGTTTAATGGTATATTGTTTACCATAATATTCAAATACTAAGCATACTTCGGTTGGAGTATTATCACTTGCATATTTCGAACGTAATGTTTTCGATTCACGACGATTGGCACTTGTTTTTCCATATAAAGCATAAGTAATGGCATCAAAAATCGTTGTTTTACCTGCCCCTGTATCTCCAGTGATTAAATATAAACCACCTGTACCTAGTTTCGTAAAATCAATTTCAGTTGTTGTGGCATAAGGTCCGAATGCAGATATTGTTAATTGTAAAGGTCTCATAATTAATCACCCCAAATACTTTCAATTAATTGTTGCATAAAGGCACTTTGTTCATCATTTAATGATTGTCCATTCATCATTTCATAAAAATCACTAAAGTGTTCGTATGGTGTTTTTTCTTCTACGGCATCACTTAAGGATAGTTCGCTTTGATGACGTGTACGTTGGTTATCATAATCTAGCTTCATAATGTTTTTATAAATGACACGAAGCTTCGCTAAAGCATCTAAAATATCTTCTTCATCGGTTAAAGTAATATGTACATAATCTTCTTGATAGGTTGTATGTTCATAAAAGCTTTTCGCTACTAATTCATTATAAGTACCTTTTAATTCGACCATATCACGTTTTGGAATTAAAGGAATTTGTTCGATAGATAAATTCCCTTTTTCTTGGATATTAATAATAGTTACACTTTTATGATGATTGGCTTCAGAAAAAGAATATTTTAATGGTGTACCACTATAACGAATATAATCATAGATACATTTTTGGGGGCGATGAATATGTCCTAGCGCCACATAATCAAACTCTTTAAATAAATGGGCATCGATATTATCACTACCACCGACTGATATTTCTTCCGAATCACTACGAATTGCGCCTGTCACAAATTGATGTGCTAATAAAACATTACGCTTAGTAGTATCAATGTTCATATGGTTAATGGCTTGTTCGACTGCTTCATTATAAGAAGAAACTTCAATTTCTAAGCTATGACGTACATGGGCTGGTTTAATAAATGGTAATAAATATACATTTAAGTCACCATACTCATCTTGTATTGTAATCGGTTGAATGTCTCCATGATAAAGAGGTGATACATAAATACCACTTTGATTCATTAAACGTCCACCAAACGCTAAACGTTCGGCACTATCATGGTTTCCACTAATGATAAAAACTTTTAAATTACGTTTTGATAAACGAACCAAAAAATCGTCGAATAGGTTCACTGCGTCAATAGGTGGAACGGATTTATCATAGACATCACCTGCGATAAAGACTGTCTCAACATTTTGTTCATCAATGATATTGATGATTTTGGTAAGAATATATGCTTGATCTTCTAACATCGAAAATTCATTTACTTTTTTTCCAATATGTAAATCTGATAAATGGATACATTTCATAAATATACCTCCTGTTTTGTTAACTCATATTGTATCATAAAAAGGTTTAGATTTACATTTATGTTAGAGCGTTTTAAAATGGAAGAAAGAATAAAAAGGGGAATTTTTTTATGCGAAATGTAGTAGAAGTAATTAAACAAAGAAGAAGTGTTCGTAGCTATGATTCAAAATTAGTTGATGAACCATTGAAGGAACAAATCTTAAATTATGCAAATACGATTGTAAATCCATTCAATATTCCAGTCACATTTCAATATTTAGATGCGAAAAGAGATGGTTTAACTTGTCCTGTCGTTGTAGGTACGGATTTATATGTTGGTGGTAAAATCAAAAAAAGCAAAGATGCATGTGTAGCCTTTGGTTATTCATTTGAACAATTTATTTTATATGTTCATTCATTAGGTTTAGGTAGCGTTTGGTTAGGTGGTACCATGAATCGTTCTGCTTATGAAAAAGCGATGAATTTAAAAGAAGATGAAATGATGCCATGTGCTACACCAATAGGTTATATTGCGTCAAAAATGTCAGTTAGAGAAACGATGATGCGTAAAGCTGTGAAAGCAAATGAACGTCTATCTTTTGAGGAACTATTTTATGATGGGAGTTTTGATACATCGCTAAGCAAAGCAAAAACAAATGTATTATTAGAACCTTTAGAAATGGTAAGATTAGCACCATCGGCAGTGAATAAACAACCTTGGCGTGTATTAGTTCAAGATCATCAGGTTCACTTTTATTTAAAACGTAGTAAAGGTTTTGGACATGAAGGTTCTTTAGATATGCAAATGATTGATATGGGAATTGCGTTATGTCATTTTGAACTTACAGCCAAAGCCAAAGGATTGAATGTATCATTTATCCAACAAGCACCTGGTATTACTGTATCTGATATGGAATATATTGGATCTTATATCGTGAAAGCATAGTAAAAAGCGAGTTGATTGTGAATGAGCTCGCTTTTTATTTCTGTTGGTTGAGGTAAATCAGTAGTAGATACAATAGATAAAATAAAAGATTCCATCGTTTCATCTTTATATAAATGACCTTCTATTACCAACAAATCCGGTTTGGATTTTAGACTATGATAAATGTTTAAGCTTCTTTCTAGACAAGCTTGTATATAATCTGAATTAACAAACAAATCATTGCTATCATCATTGATATAAATTTCATTACCTTTATCACCAATATTAAATTGCATACCAATAGTAGAATGATAGAAAAGTGGTTGTATAAGTTCTTTCATACAAAACAAATGAATCACCTTTTGAAAAGATCAATAATTAGACAAAAATTTACCATCTTTTATTCATTATATTATAGCAACTATAATAAGTAAATTTTGTAGTATAAATCTTATCAAATTACAAATAATATATATTCAAGAAATATAATGATTTTTATTAATTTAAAGTATACTTTAAATATTTTCATACAATAATTCAAAGTATAGTTTAAATTATCGTTAACAAAATTGAAAGTTTAGTATATAATAGTTGTATAAGGAGATGATTATATGGCTATTATTAGCAAAGAACAGATACTAAAAGTTTTAAGTGCATTTAACCCTTGGTGGAAAACAGGAATAATCAATCCATCACTTACAAAAACATACAAACGATTTGCATTTTATGAAGCTATGAAAAGATTGGAACAAACAGACATTAAGAGAACAGTGGTTCTGACTGGAACTAGACGAGTTGGTAAAACCACTATTCAATATCAGATGATAGAGGAGTTGTTAAAAAAAGGTGTTAGTCCACAGCAGATTGTTTTTATTTCTTTAGATCATCCTATGTTGAAATTAAGTGCGTTTGATGAAATTTTAGAATGTTATCATGAAAATATATATCCAAATCAAAATGTATATTATTTTTTTGATGAAATTCAATATGCTTCAGATTGGGATAGATGGTTAAAAATTATATACGATATGCAGCCAGAAACTCATATTGTTGCTACGGGTTCAGCTAGTCCAGCGCTTATTAAAGGAAGTTCTGAAAGTGGTGCTGGTAGATGGTCGGTTATTAGTGTTCCTACGATGTCTTTTTATGAATATTGTGAACTCATAGGAGCAAAAACACCAACATTTGAAAAAAAATTAAAAATCAGTTCTTTTTTAAATTTAAATAGAATAGAACAAAATGAAATAATGATGAAGCTTACAGATATACAAAAACACTTTGCGAGATATCTGCAAATAGGTGGCTTTCCAGAGTTAGCTCTTTCTAATGATGATCTTATGGCTCAGCAAACTATGAGGGAAGATGTTGTTGATAAGGTTTTAAAAAGGGATTTGCCTTCTTTATATAATATTCGTAATTCAACAGAACTAGAAAGAATATTCCTTTATTTATGTAATGTTTCTTCAGAAATTGTATCAATAGATGCTTTGGCTAAAGAACTTCAAGGTGTATCACGACCAACAGTGGAAAACTATATCAAATACCTAGAAAGTGCTAATTTAATTTATCAAAGTTGGCCAGTTAATATGGATGGTAAAAAGCCATTAAAAGCTAAGCCAAAAATTTATATTGCGGACGCTGCAATACGAAATGCTGTTCTGATGAATACTGATGTTTTAACAGATCCTATAGAAATGGGAAAAATCGTTGAAACAGCGGTTTATAAGCATGTAGCATCATTCTATTATCAAAGAGCAACTTCAGTTGGTTATTATAGAGGTGGGAAAAAAAATAAAGAAATTGATATTGTTGTAGAATATCCACAAATTAAAAATATATTGATAGAAGTAAAGTATAGGGAAGGTGCACCTATTCCTAATGACAGTGCGATTTGTCAATTAGCTGGTGGAGCTTCTGTTTCCTTTATAGTTACAAAAAGTCCAGATGATTACGGGGTTCACCATACTCCAGATGGAGTAAAACTTATAAGAATACCTGCATATGCTTTTTTATATTTATTAGGACACGCGGAAAAAAACGGATATAAGGGAACATAATAATATGTAGATAGAGTTAAGCAAAATTGAAAATTTAGTTTCTGGCTCTGTATAAATTCTTCTAAATTACAAATAATAACAATACCATTTGTAATTGAAGGAGAAAAAATATGAAGGCAACAGGAATTGTACGTAGAATAGATGAATTAGGTAGGATTGTAATCCCTAAGGAAATTAGAAAAAGTCATCGTTTAAATGAAGGCGATCCGATTGAGTTTTATCTTGAACAAGGAAAAATCGTCCTTCGTAAACAAAATGAAATGGAAGATTATTATCATCAAATTGAAATTATGTGTGATACCTTACAAGCTATGACTTCATGTAAAATTTTATTTATTGAAGATACTTGGCTTCAACATCATGAGCTACAATTAGAAGAAGGTTTCTATAAAAAATGTCGTATTTATCGTATGGAAGAATTTATTCAAAATAAAATATATCAAGATGACATAACAAAATATGATGGCTTAATTTATCCGATTGTCTCACTTGGGCATTGGCGTGGTAGTTTTGTGGTGATTTATCGTGACGGTAGAATCAAAGAAAATCAAATGTATGCTTTAGAAGCATTCACACGACTATTATCTAAACAATAGGCATAGCAATTCCTTTCACTTTATTGTAAAATAGTACAAAAGAGAGGAAAATTGCATGAGATTAGATAAATATTTAAAAGTAGCACGTATTTTAAAACGTCGTAGTGTTTCCAAAGAACTAGCGGAAAATCAACGTGTTTATGTGAATGGAAGAATTGCTAAGCCAAGTACGATTGTCAAGGTTGGCGATGAAATTAGAGTGATCTTTGGACATCGTGAAATATTAGTCCGTGTATTAATGCTTGCTAAACAAGTGAATAAAAATGACGCAGCTTTAATGTTTGAAGTATTAGAGGAAAAACAAATCGAACAAGAACTATAAAAAGAACTATACAGTGAAATGAGTTATCATTTACTGTATAGTTCTTTTATATTAGTTTCATTATTAGCGTAAAAATTCCTAAAATCATTAAGACAATTCCAATGACTTTGTTTAATTTTTGAATATCACATTTATTTGCGAACTTTGCAGCACTTAAAGCACCAATTAGACAAGTGAACACAATGATGATCATCGCCAACATATCTACTGATGCTCCAATTGATATATGACTTAATGTTCCGACTAAAGCCACACAGCACATAATTAAGGTACTAGTACCAACTGCGACTTTGAGGTTATATCCAATTAGTAAAGTAAAAACACTTAGCATAAGGATACCACCACCGCTTCCTGTGAAGCCACAAATCCAACCGATAAATAAACTACAAATCATGGCGAGAAAGATTTTGTTTTGATGAATTTGTTGGTTGTTGTCTTGTCCATCGATACCATCATTAATCGGTTTAAGTAAGAATTTCATTCCTAATCCAATGGTAGTCGCCATGGCGATAAAGCCTAATCCATTTGGTTGAGCTTGATTAAAGAGATAACCACAATAACTTCCAATAATTGTACCGATTAAGGCAATCATTCCTACCAAACAACCATTTTTAATATCAATATTTTTATTTTTGGCATATGTATAAGCTGTTAATAGACTAGCTAATACATCAGAAGCTAACGCAATCGTAGTCGCATCATAGCTATCCAAACCACAAGCACTTACAAGTAGTGGTGTAATAACTACAGCAGCTGATAATCCTGCTAGACCAGTTACGATTCCTGCACCTAGTCCAGCAATGATATAAATAAGATATAACATAGAATAAATTAAGCCTCTAATCCACTAAATTGCATATTGTAGTAGGTTTCATAAATTCCACCTTCACGCATTAATTTATCATGCGTACCACGTTGGGCAATACCTTGATCGGTAATGACAATGATTTCATCAGCATTACGAATCGTGCTTAAACGGTGCGCAATCGTAATTGTGGTACGGTTTTTACTTAAGTCTTCTAAGGCTTTTTGAATATGTCTTTCACTTTCATTATCTAAAGCCGAAGTCGCTTCATCAAGAATTAAGATTTTAGGGTTTTTCAAGAAGACACGGGCAATAGAAATACGTTGTTTCTGACCACCTGATAAACGTGTACCACGTTCTCCGACAAAGGTATCATAGCCATTAGGTAATGACATGATAAAGTCATGCATATTGGCTTTTTTCGCCGCCTCGATAATTTCTGCTTCACTTGCACCAGGTTTACCATAAGCGATGTTATCACGAATATTACCATTAAATAAATATACATCTTGTTGGACAATACCGATTGCTTCACGTAAGCTTTTTAATGTTAAAGAACGAATATCTTTACCATCAATTTTAATCGCTCCTTTTTGGACATCATAGAAACGAGGTAATAGTGAACAAATGGTTGTTTTTCCACCACCACTTGGTCCAACTAAGGCAATTGATTTACCAGCATTAATATGAATGTTAATATCATCTAATACCACTTCATCTTCATTGTAAGAGAAAGATACATGCTCATAATCAATCACACCATTTACTTCACCAATATCCATGGCATCAGGTGCATCTTGAATATCAACTTTGGTTTGCATAATTTCATAGAAACGTTCAAATCCAGAGAATCCTTTTTGAAACATTTCCGTAAATTGAATTAAAACTTCAATCGGTGAAATAAAAATATTAATATATAGTGCATAGGTAGCTAGTTCTACTGGTTCTAGTGAACCATTCGCAATAAAGACTCCTCCTGCAACTAAAATAGCTAAGTATAACATACCTTGGAAAAAGTTATTTCCAGCGTGATATGTCCCCATCGTTGTATAGTTACTCTCTTTAGAATTTAAAAACATTAAATTACTATGCATGAACTTTTGACGTTCCACTTCCTCATTCGCAAAGCTTTTCATAACACGAATTCCAGCTAAAGAATCTTGAAGGTTAGCATTTACCCCAGCGATTTTTTTACGATTATCTCTAAAGGTAGCACGCATTTTTTTGTTTTGACTATAACTAAACAATAACATACAAGCAGTTACAGCCATTAAAATAAAGGTTAGAGTAGGATGAATGAATAATAATAAAGTAAAGCTACCGACAATTTTCAAAATCGAAATAATAATGTTTTCCGGACCGTGATGTGCTAATTCACTAATATCAAATAAGTCACTCACTAATCGTGACATCATTTCCCCAGTGTTGTTTTTGTCATAGTAAGAAAAAGATAAACGTTCATATTGATCAAATAAATCTTGGCGCATATCACTTTCCATTTTAGCCCCCATAATATGACCTTTTGAAGTAACATAATAACGACAATAAGCACGCAATGCATACATAATTAATAATCCAATGGCAAGAATACCAAGTGATTGATAAATAGCTTCTTTGGTTTGTAAATAAAAGGTGTCATTTAAATAATTTAAAATTTGCGGGAATGCTAAATCGATAACACTAATTGTAATCGCAGCAAGCATATCTAAGATAAATAGAACTTTGTACGGTTTGTAATACTTTAAAAACTCTTTAAATAATTGCATATAAAACTCCTTTCTAAAATATCTTATATTATACCTTATTTTAGGAATTGTTGCATAATAAAATGTTAATTGAAAACATTTTGTTAAGATATTGCGATGAACAAAAAAGTATTTATATCCATTCTTTGCCAAAACCTAAATGCTTTAGAAGTTAATGATAGTCATTGTTTAGAGGTAAGTGATATATGATTGGACTATTTTTTTGGTTGAATAAGGCTTTATGTTCTGTTTAAGTAATTCATTTTAAAAATTCACAGTATAAGTGTATAATAGAAGACATAAATGGGGGCTTGAACATGAAGAAAAGAGTAATTACTGAAGGAATTGTAAATTCTTTTAAACGATATCTCATTGAAAGCGAAAAAGCTGACGCAACAATTCAAAAATATATACATGATATTCATTATTTTGCTGAATATGCTAAGCAACGAGTGTTAGATAAAAATATACTTATCACTTATAAAAGTACGCTAGAAACAATTTATGCTGTTCGAAGCGTTAATTCAATGTTAGCTGCGTTAAATGCTTTTTTTCGTTATGTTGGTTGGAATGACTTGTGTGTAAAGCAGTTTAAGATTCAGAAAGAAGCTTATTGTTCAGAGGATAAGGAAATAACTAAAGCAGAATATGAAGCACTTGTTAAAACAGCTAAGCAAGAGAATAACGAAAAACTATCATTAGTGGTGCAAACAATTTGTGGAACAGGTATTCGTGTTAGTGAGTTACAACATATTACCATTGAGGCCGTAAAGCAAGGTGAAGCAGTAGTCTCTTGCAAAGGAAAAATAAGAAAGATTTTTATAGTTAAGGCATTACAAAAAAAATTATTACGTTATGCTCGAAAACAAGGAATTACTTCAGGATTATTATTTGTTACCAAAAATGGAAAGCCTTTAAATCGTAGTAATATTTGGCGACAAATGAAGGATTTGTGTGTTAAAGCTGGAGTATCTCCATATAAGGTATTTCCTCATAATTTACGTCATCTTTTCGCAAGAACTTTTTATGGTATTGAAAAAGATATAGCGAAATTAGCGGATATACTTGGCCATTCAAGTATTAATACTACACGTATTTATATTGCTACTACTAGTGCTGAACATCAACGTTGTATGGAAAAAATGCGATTAATTATCTAAAAAAAAGCACTACCTCAAGTAGCGCCTTATTATCACATAATGAGTATTATGTTGTAATAATAGTTAAACAAATTTGGTTTGTTAACATATTATTAATATAACTTATAGCACTACCTAACTTAAAAATCAAGGGTTTCGTTGATAAATATCGAGTTTTACATATTTTTTTGTTTTAGGAATGACAAAATAGACCTTTTGATTAAATTTTATTAAAAGGCCTATTTTGCTATGTGTTTTTTTTTATACTTTGTTAGAGTTTTATATTATGCGATATCTAATTGGAACTATTTTTCAACAACATAATACTCATTATGTTGTTATCACTGTTACTTGCAGGTAGGCTAAAGAGAGTTTATTGGAGTTTTTAGAGTTTGCTTGTTATGATTGCAAGTTGTAATTTTACTTGAATT
>JAXJYR010000151.1:0-6108 GCA_036306885.1 Longicatena sp. | reverse complement strand
TTTAGATTTGAACCGCCGTATACGGAACCGTACGTACGGTGGTGTGAGAGGACAGAAATTTTATACTAATTTAAAATTTCTTCCTACTCGATTGTGATAACTAGTATTCAATAAGAAATAGGTTTATAATAAAAGAACAAGGAAAGCCCTTACAGAAAGGAGAATCATGAATATGATGAACAAAATTTTAAAATGGATGTTGGCATGTATGATGATTTTTTCATCTTTATCACTTAATGTCTTTGCAGAAACAGTGGAAAGTGAATTAACTATCAACAACATGACAACGGGAACTGAGTTACATCAGTTTGAATTTGTGGGTGAGTGGAAAACAAGTACAGGTTATCCAGATCGCTTTTTGAATGGAGATGAACACTGGTTTAATTTTGCGAAATATTATACACCAGGTAGTGAACTTCCATATTATCAAGTACGTTTTGAAGGTACAGGAATTGAGTTATATGGAGAAACACAACCTAAATTAGGTATCTACAATGTCTATATTGATAATGAATTACATGGACAAGCAGATGCTTATAGTGCATCACGTGTTTCTAAAACAAAACTATATGGAGTAGAAGGTTTAGAATATGGTGAACATATTTTAAAAGTTGAATTATCTAATACGAAAAATGCAGCTTCTGGTGGAGTTGATGGAGAAATTGATTATGTAAAAGTATTAGGTTGTCAAGTTGAAGTGGAAGAAGAACAAACAGTGACACGTATTGAAGATTCAGTTGTGACAACTACAAGTGAACCATTTAAATTCCAATATAATGGAACTTGGGTATATGGAAATACACACCCTGAGTTATTCTCAAATGCCGATGAACACTATACAAAATCTGGTTCTTCTGCAGGAGCATACTATGAAATGTACTTTACTGGGACACGTATTCAAGTATATGCGTCTGTTGCATCAGGACATGGAAACTATGATGTAACGTTAGATGGTGTAACAACTTCTGCAAGTGGATATTCAGCTACGAAAAAACACCAACAATTAATTTATGATTCAGGTATTCTAGAAAATAAAGATCACCACTTAAAAGTAGCATTAGCTTCATCATCATCAACAAAAGCAATGCAAGTGGACTTTATTGAAGTAACACATGGAGAATTAGAAGTAGATTCAATTCAAATTGATCAAGAAAAAATTACAGGAACTGCAGGAATGACACAACAATTAAATGCGGCAATGTCTCCTTGGTTAGCAGTGGAAAGTGCGAAAGTAAAATGGACTTCTAGTGATGATAGTGTGGCAACAGTAGATGAAAATGGATTAGTAACAATCGTATCGAAAGAAGCTGCAACTGCAACGATTACGGCGACAATTGAAGGTACACAAATCTCTGATACAGTCGCAATTGAAGTATTACCAGCTGTAGATACATTAAAAGCATTTGTGGGAACAACTGCAGTAACAGCATCACAAGAAAACTATATTACTTATTTAAGAGATACCAATGCACCTACATCATTTAGTGAAGTGGCATGGCGCGATGATGAAATTTTATCAAGTGTGGTAGTGGCAACTGTTGATGCAGTTACAAACTTAAAAGTAGAAGCAAGTGATTTTATTAGTGGAGAAAATACATTCTCTAAAGATAATATTACAATTAATTGGTTAAAAGAAACAAAAGCAAACATTGGAAAAGCTAATTCAAGTGCACCAGTGAAAGATATCGCTGATATTATTCACAAAGGTGGAGCCATTGATGCAGTGGCTGCAGATGTGTTAACTGCTTGGATTAACATTAAAGTACCTGCTGATTGTGCGCCTGGTGTTTATACAGGTACTATTACTGTAAGTGCTAATGAATTAGAAACTCCTTATGTATTTGATTATACATTTGAAGTATTAGATATTTTACAACCTTCATTTAAAGAAATCGGTACTGAAATGCAATTATGGCAACACCCATTCTCAGTAGCAGAATACTATGGTGTAGCTGAGGAAGATTACTTTACTGAAGAACACTTCAAATACTTACGTGCAAGTATGGAAGAATATGCTTCAATTGGAGGAAATGATGCTGTAACGAACATCGTTGAAGAAGCATGGAACCACCAATGTTACTATGGTGACCCAAGTATGGTTAAATGGACGAAAAATGCAGATGGAACTTGGTCATTTGATTACACTTGGTATGATGCATGGGTAGAATTCTTAATTGAATGTGGTGTAATTGATCCAGAAACAGGATATGGACGTATTAAATGTTATAGTATCGTTCCTTGGAACAACAAAGTAAAATACTATGATGCAGCAACGCAAAGCTATGTTGCGAACTCATATACACCAGGAAGCGATGCATGGAAAGCAATCTGGACACCATTCTTAGAAAGCTTTGTAGATCACAGTATGGAAAAAGGATGGTTTGACATTACTTACATTTCTATGGACGAACGCTCAATGTCACAAATTGAACCATCAATTGCCTTAATTCACCAAATTACAAATGAAGATGGAGAAGCATTAAAAATTTCTTCTGCATTTAATACAGCATTAACAGCTGATTATTCAATTACCGATCAAATCGATGATATTTCAGTGGGACAAAAACACGTTTCTCATACATCAACTGTATTCCGTGATTTAGCAAACCACCGTCGTGAATTAGGATTAACAACTACAATTTATACATGTACAGGTGACTATCCTTCTAACTATACTATTTCTGATCCAATTGATAACACATGGGTAATGTGGAACACAATGTATCAAGAAGCAGATGGATATTTACGTTGGGCATGGGATTCTTGGGTAGCAGATCCTCTAACAAACGTAACTTACAAATCTTGGGAACCAGGTGATGGATGGTTTATTTATCCAGTTGAAAAAAATACTGAATCAGATACATACTTCTATTCAACACCACGTTATGAAATGTTTAAACAAGGTATTCGTGATGTCAATAAAGCGAAATATTTAAAATCATTATCAGATGATTTAGAAAGTAGAATTGATGAATTAGTAGGAAGCTTACAACGTCCAAATAAAGGAAGCAACGAAGGTGGTTCTGCATCTTACAAAACAGAAGCAGATCGTCAATTGACAATTTCTGAAGCAACTCGTATGCGTACTACAATGATGGCAATTGCGAAAGATTATGCTGAAAATGGTACCAATACAGTTACGAAAAAAGCACTTCGTGAAGCATTAGAAAATGCCGAAACTGCTTACAATAACCCATTTGGATATACAGATGAATCATATGCGTCATTAAAACAAATTTATGAACTTGCAGTGATTGTGAACGAAGCTGATGATGCATCACAAGAAGAAGTAGATGCAGTAGTTGCGACATTAAATAGTGCAATTGAAAACTTAGTGGCAATTATTGTGCCTGAATTAGATACAAACAATTTAATTAATACGAGTGCTACAACCGATGTAAAAGTAATTGCGAAATCTTCAGAATGTGTCAAAGGTGGAAACCCTAATGAAGATGGAGAAGCAAGTAACTTATTAGACTATGATAGTGCAACTTACTGGCACTCTGATTACAAAAACGCTGTATACATGCCACAATATATTACATTTGACTTAGGTGCTGTATATAGCTTGAGCGATGTAACATTCTTACCTCGTCAAGGTGCAAAAGCACCTGGTGCTGGAGATCCATTAGAAGTAAAACTATATGGTGGAACAGATGCGAATAACTTATCATTAATTGGAGTATATGTATTTGATAAAGCTGGTGATGTACTTGCAAATCGTAGTGACTTCATTCGTATGTATGTAACAAATGAACCAGAAGTACAATTTGTGAAATTTGAAGTATTACAAACTGGTGCTGGTGGAGCAAACAGCTACGCAAATGCTGCGGAAATTCGTTTCTATGGTAGTGAACCAGCAACATTTGGAAAAGTTGAAAATGTAGTAGCAAACGTTGATGACTACAAAACAGTAACATTAACTTGGGATGCAGTCAAAGATGCTGATAAATATATGGTGGAACGTTACACTTCTGATAATGAATGGGTGATTTTAGAAGCAGTAGAAGCTACAACATATACTGTAACTGGATTAAAAACTGGTAAAGAATACACTTATCGTGTACGTGCTATTCAAGTAACTGATGATCAATTGATTGAAGCAGAAGCTAGTGATGAAGTAAAAGTAACACCAATGTTAAGTGGAGAAATCGAATTGACATTAGCTATGAATGGTACAAATAAATTTGATTTAGCTTGGAATGAAGTAGCTGGGGCAACTCGTTACATCATCTATCGTAAAGCAAATGAAGGTGAATGGAAGAAAATTCTAACACTTGGAAAAGACGCAAGAAGCTATACATCAAATGCAATGGTAGATGGAACTTATACATATGTTGTGAAAGCAGCTCGTTATGACTCTACTGAACGTGTTATGGGTCCAACATCAAATGAAGTAGTAGGTGTTTCTGTGACAGCAGAAGTCAGCTTATGTATAAGTAAGATTGATGATACTTCTATGTCATTAAGCTGGGATAAAGTAGAAGGTATGAAATATTACGAAGTATATCGTGCGACAGAAGTAGATGGTGTTGAAGGAACATACCGTTTATTAAAACGTACAACAGATTGTGAAGTTGTTTGTACAGGATTAAACCCAGAAAAAGTATATTACTTTAAATTAAGAGCATATACGATTGTAAATGGAGAAAAAGTTTATACAGACTTTAGTGAATCTGTTTTAAGTAAAACATTTTACATTCCAATTTAACTAATATCGATAGAGAGCAGAGCAATCTGCTCTTTTTATATCTAATTTAATTGTTATAGTTTTAAATATAATGAAACTAACGAAAGTTCAAAAAATAGCGAAAAAAAAGAATTTTTTATACATAAAACATTGACATTTATGTCCTTCGTCAGTAAAATAGAATTATAAAGAAATTCAGAAAGGAGTAAAATTATGAAAAAATGATTACTGGTTTAGTTTTAGGTGTAATGTTTATGGCAAGTGTAGGAGTGGTTAATGCTGCATATAAGACCCGAGACGTATTAGGTGGAGATTATAAGCTTCGTGCTGAATGTACAAATACATATGCTCAAAGTGATGTTTATGCTTATAATGGCAATACTTACCCAATTGGATCTGGTATTGCATATTACACATATGATGGAAGTACATATACAGTAAGCTTACCTGGGTCTAGTTATTCATCATATTGGAGAGGTTCAAAAACATTGTCAAATGGTGCAAGGTTTTATAAAACAACTACTAAATTTTCAAAAAACGGCACACCTTACGATGTGTCAGCATCAAATTAACCACAAAAGGTAGAGCTTTGTTCTACCTTTTTTACAAGGAGGAGATTTTATATGAAATATCATATTACGATTATTTTGATGTTTGTTTTGGTTTTATCTGGGTGTAGTACTAGTTTTCAACAAGATAAAGATAATATGATTACTTGGATGATTACAGACATGCCTTTTCAGACAAATAATGATTATGTAGTATATTGTAATACAATCGAAAATCGTGTTAACGATGTTTTAAAACAAAAGAAGATTGATTACCAAGTTGATGTGATATCTAGTTTTTATCCTGAAGATAAATATATCGAAAACGATTCCGATTTTTGGTCTGGAAATGATGCGTTATCTCACGAGGAACTTTTAAAATTAAAAAGTGATAAAAGCTTTGCACAAGCAATCAAAAATGGATATTATGCAGATCTTTATAGCTTAAGTGGTAGTAGTGCTAGTAACGAATACAGTGCTTTAGGTTATGCGCTAAAAAATAATTTGTTGGTTCCATTAAATGATTTATATAAAAGAAATTCTGATATCTTAGCATCGATTATGACTGAATATGATTTAGAACTAGCTACATTTGATGATAAGTTGGTTGGTTTTGCATCACAAAATGGACCATTTTATGAAAAAAATAAATTTTTAAAAGTAGCTATTGAAGCGATAGGAGTATCCTATAATGATTTACCAACGAATTATGAAGGCTTAGTTGGTTTGATGAAGAAATATAAAGAAAAAACAGGATTTGTCCCATATCCAATGTATAATTATGATTTTGATGTCTTTATGGAACCAGTATACTTAGAATATCCAAATTGTGGAATCGCCTGGACAAAAGAAACAGGATATACCAAAATT
>JAXJYR010000150.1:0-1321 GCA_036306885.1 Longicatena sp. | reverse complement strand
GTTTTACTTCTTGTCCTTCACTTACCAAAACCTCAAAACCTTCACCCTTTAACGCTACAGTTTCAAGACCAAAATGGATTAAAATTTCCAGTCCGTTTTCACTTTCTAACCCAATGGCATGTTTTGTAGGTGCAATCATTCGTACAACACCATTAACTGGTGAATAAATATTTCCATCACTAGGTATAATTGCACATCCTTTTCCCATCATTTCTTGTGAAAACACTGGATCAGGTACTTCTTTTAGTGGAACTACTTTACCATTTAATGGAACCACAAGTGATAATTCTCTTTTTTTCATCTTTTTTCTCCTTTACCTTTTTTGAGGGTGGCCACCCCTCCAAGTGCAAACGCTTACACAATTTCCGGTATCATTATAGCAATATTGATACTGCTTTTCAATTAAAGAACGCAACAATTTGCGTAAATTACGCAACAATACCGCAATAAATTGCGTAAATTATTGCAATCATAACTCACGTATTTTCATGCAAATAATTGACAAAAAAATCGTGTTAGATTATAGTGGAGCAGAGGTGATTTGTATGGCAGTAACTATCAAAGACATTGCAAAAGCAGCTGGTGTATCCCCTTCTACTGTAAGTAGGGTCATAAAAGATCATTATTCTATCAGTCCCGAAACAAAAAATAAAATTCGTTCCATCATGGATGAAATGGGGTATTCTGTAGAGCACCCTCAGGTAAATGTAAAAACAATAGGGGTTGTATTTCCAAAAGCTCATTACGATTCTTTTGAAAATCCATTTTATCTTGAGATGATTCGTGGAATTGGTCTTATATGTAACCAACGTAATTACACTATGAATATTATTACAGGTGCAAATGATAAAGAAATTCGTACCAGCATTCATAACTCTAAAGCAGACGGATATATTTTCTTATATTCTGATGTTGAAGATAAACTTGTCAACTATATGCATGACAAAAATTATTTATTTGTCTTAATTGGAAAGCCAACCACACGCATTTCAGAAACCATATGTGTGGATACAGACAATATTCAAGCAGGATATGAAGCTGTCCAACATTTAATTTCTTTGGGACACAAGAGAATTGGTTATATTGGTACCGATGAAAAACGTGTCTTCTCAAATGATCGACGTATAGGATATATACAAGCAATGCATGATAACAATTTAGAAATCGAAAATCATTTTGTTCACAAATTATCTGCCCATTCTACATATAATCATGATAATTTGATTCATATTTTAAAACAAGAAAATCGCCCTACTGCCTTCGTGGTATGCGATGACATTTATGCGATGACATTACAAATACTAGCAAAAAATGCAGAACT
>JAXJYR010000149.1:0-2214 GCA_036306885.1 Longicatena sp. | reverse complement strand
TATTCTAAAATCATACGTAATTTTTCAACATAGGCTGCAGCTTCTTCTCCACTTCTCATATCTGGTTCAGATACGATTTCAATTAGTGGAACTCCTGAACGGTTAAAGTCAATTAAAGTACCTGCTTCAGAGTGGAATTGTTTCGCTGTATCTTCTTCCATGTGAATACGGTTGATACGAATATCTTTTTTTCCTTGGCTTGTTTCAATTGTCACATAACCATTAGATCCTAATGGATGGAATTGTTGTGTGATTTGGAATCCTTTTGCTAAATCTGAGTAAAAGTAGTTTTTACGGTCAAATTTTACAAGTGGATCAATTGTACAGTTTGTAGCTGTACAAGCTTTTACTGATAATGCTACTGCTTCTTTGTTTAAACATGGTAATGTTCCAGGAAGGGCAATACATACTTCGTTTACACAAGTATTTGCAACTTCTCCAAATGCTACAGGAGCAGATGAGAACATTTTCGTTTTTGTTTTTAACTCACAGTGGATTTCAATCCCGATTATTGTTTCGTATTTCATGCGTCTACCTCCACGTCATTTCCTTTTAATAACGTCATTTCTTCCATCGCATATGCAACGTTGAACATTGTTTGTTCATCGAATGCTTTTGTTGTAATACTAATTCCAACTGGCATTGTATCTACAAATCCACTTGGGATTGTCATACTTGGGAATCCAGAGAAGTTTGCTAATACCATGTGACATTCGGCAAAGTTTGCTTCTTTAGAAATTTTAGCAGCATAGCTTTCTTCGTGTTTTGGTGCGATGCTTCCTGCTGCAGGGGCAAGCACTGCATCAAATCCATCAAATAATTTTTTGTATTCATCAACAATTAATCTTCTGATTTTTTGTGCTTTTCCTAAAATACGGTCTTGGTTTTCCGCAAATAATGAGTAGCTTCCAATTACGAAACGTTTACGTACATAGCTACAGAATCCTTTTGTACGTGTTTTTAACATTACTTCTTCAACACTTTCTCCATCTTCAGAAAGTCCAAAGCGTACTCCATCTAAGTTTGCGTGGTTGGCAGTTGCTTCAGCATTCGCAATAATGTAATAAACAGATAATGCTGCATTCATTAGAGTTTCATCTAAGTGTTTTACTTCTACAGTTGCACCTGCTTCTTTTAATTGAGAAACAAGGTTGTTGAAGTTTGCTTTAATTTCTTCGTTGTCAATAGCATCTAAAACATTTCCAAGTACGGCAATTTTTTTACCTTTCATATCCGCATTTAAATTTGCTGCATAGTTTTCGACTGGACGATATGAAGTTGTCATATCACGATCATCTCTACCTGCTAAAGCTTCTAAAACACCTGCTGCATCTTCTACTGATGATGTAAAGTATCCAACATGGTCTAAAGAAGATGCATAAGGAATTACCCCATAACGAGAAATACGTCCATATGTAGGTTTTACCCCAATAATTCCATTATATGCTGCTGGTTTACGTACTGAATCTCCTGTATCTGTTCCAATTGCTACCGCTACGGCACCACATGCAACAGAAACAGCACTTCCTCCTGAGCTTCCTCCGGCAATACGACTAGGATCCCAAGGATTGTTTACTTCTCCAGTATGAGCATTTTGGTTTGTTCCACCCATTCCTAACTCATCCATACTAGTTTTCGCAATCATCACAGCACCAGCTTCACGTAATTTTGTCACAACTGCTGCATCAAATACTGGTACATAGTTATCTAAAATTGCAGAGCTTGCTGTTGTCCGAATTCCTTTTGTTGAAATGTTGTCTTTTAATACAACTGGTACTCCATATAATGGAGAGTTTTGATTTGCACCATCTAATGCTACTAATTGTTCTTTTGGATCAATAAAAGTCACAACTGCATTAATTTCTGGTTGAATTGCTTCTAAAACATCGATTGCACGTTTTACACGCACTTCGATATCATCATGTCTTACTGTATTAATATCCATCTTACTTCACCACCTTAGGTACATGTACATGTCCTGCTTTTGCCGATTTAGTGTTAGCTAAAGCTTCACTTTGTGTCAATACATGTGCAACTACATCTTCACGTAAGAATGTTGTTTCATCTTCAAACGGATAAACCATACGTTCTACGTTTTCTGTATCAATTTGTTCGAATGCTTGAATTTGGTGTAATAAACCTTCGAATTCTTCTTTTAACTCACTCGCTTCTTGATCACTTAATTCAAACATTAAATCACGTGCAAGCTTCTTC
>JAXJYR010000148.1:0-3731 GCA_036306885.1 Longicatena sp. | reverse complement strand
CCTAAATGACGATATTTCATTTCATTGATAAAGAAATGTAAATAATCATTTTTTAACACTGCTTCGATCGCATAATGGGAGCTATCATAGATTGAATATATACTTCTCCTTTTTTTTGACCTCGTCCTGAACGCCCCGAAGCCTGTTGGAGTAAATGATAAGTCAATTCGCAACTGCGATAATCATTGCGATTTAACATAGCGTCACCATTGACAATTCCAACTAAAGTAACATTTTCAAAATCTAAACCTTTAGCTATCATCTGTGTACCAATTAAAATATCAGCTTGTTTACTTCCAAAGCGTTCTAATAATACCTCATGGGCATGCTTACGTGATGTGGTGTCAGCATCCATTCGTAAAATTTTAGCACTTGGAAAACATGAACTGACAAATTCTTCTAATTTTTGAGTACCTATTCCAATATAACGCCATGCTTGTTGGTAACAGCTTGGACAATAGTGGGGCTGTGCCATTTCAAAACCACAGACATGACATTTCATAATCCCATCTTCTTTATGAAAGCTCATAGCACAATCACAATGCGGACATTGGTGTACATAACCACAGCTTAAGCATCGTAAAATTGGGGCATATCCACGTCGATTCAACAATAAGATAACTTGTTCCTTACGTAATAAACGTTCTTCAATTGCTTGACATAGAGCCTTCGATAATAAATAGCTTTCATTATTACGAAGTGCTTGACGCATTTCCACAATTTTAATATCAGGCATACATTGATTAATACGTTCAAGCATTTCGACTAATACATAATGTTTTTTAATCGCTCGTGCATACGATTCTAAAGAAGGTGTAGCACTTGCTAAAACAAGCTTAGCATGATGATAATTCGCTCTAAATAAGGCAACATCGCGACAATGATAACAAGGTGAACGATCCTGCTTATAAGAATTATCATGTTCTTCATCCATTACAATCAGACCTAATTGTTGAAATGGCATAAAAATAGCCGAGCGTGTTCCTACCACGATATCAACCTTTCCTTGTTTCACTAGTTGATATTGTTCATATTTTTCTTGTTCATTTAAATGCGAATGATAAATTGCCACTCGTTCAAAACGTGAAGAAACACGTTGAATCATTTGTGGAGTCAAAGCGATTTCAGGAACCAAAATCAATACTTGTTTACCACTGGCAATCACTTGGGCAGCACATTGTAAAAAAACTTCTGTTTTTCCACTTCCTGTTACCCCATGCAACAACAAATGCTGATGATTCGGATTTAAAATCATATCTAACGCTTTTTGTTGTAATTGGGTTAAAGGATTTGGCTCTTGCTTTTGAAAGGTCGTTAAACGACGTATCATTTCTTTTTCATATACTTGTGCATATCCCATCTCAATTAATTTTTTTCCTACCGATTTAAACTGTGCATAATATACACTACGTTTAAAATCTTGTTGGCATAATTCCTCATATACTTCTTTTTGGCGTTTCGTTAATAGCTGACAATCCTTTTTAATGGCTCGTACATAAGCTTCCATACGCACTTTTTGATAATTACTTTTAGGACGTAATTGGTTGGGAAGCATACATTGAAGACAACCTATTAACGATGTCACACAACGTTTTTCCATATCCTTAGCAAGTAAAAATAATTCTTCACTAATCAAAGGTGTTTCATCAATCACTTCTAATATTTTTAAAATATCATAAGGATAAATACTTGGATCATTTTCTTCAATATGATCGACAAAACCAATCACTTTGCGATGAGCAAATGGAACCCGTACACGTACTCCTCGTTGCAACGCAAAACCATCGCCATTATATACAAAACAACGATTTAGCGCTACCGCAGTATGTTCAATATAAACATGGACAAGTTTCATTCTTTCATCACCTCGTTTCTATATATTATACCATAATTCTAGCCATCATTATAAAAAAAAGAAACGATAGCATATCTTTTCTATCATTTCTCATCTACTTTTATACTAAATCAAATCCTGCATCTTCAACTGCTTCTTTTAGTGCTGATTCATTCACTTTCGTCGCATCAAAATCAATCACCACAGTACCTTCTTGGTGTGATGCCACAACCGTCTCAACACCTTCCATTGCCGTTAAAACACGTGTTAAACGTGCTTCACAATTCCCACACATCATACCTTCTACATTTAATTTTACTTGCATAAATTCTCCTTCCTTGAATACATTATCGAAAGCTATCACATATTAAGAAAGAGGTGATAACTTTGAAAGCATTCATACTAACTATCTTTCTATTACTTACTAGCATTGTAACGACTTCTGCCCAAAATGACAAGTATTATTGGATCGAATGTCAAAATTTCCCCTATGATTTCATTGTCCAAACAAATGATAAAATTCATATTTATTATTTAGACAAAAGAGCCTTAGGGAGTCAAACCTTAGCTCAAGAACATAAAATCGATGCTCGTATTTTGCTTCATATGGATCAAATTAAAGCTGATTTTAAACTCGAGGACTTTCCTATGTACAACTTTCAAAATCGTAGTGTCCAAAACTATTTCCACCAAATGATAGAACATCTAAGTCCCACCTCATTACTTCATCTAAATGACTATGTAACCCATGATTTTAATTGGTCACAGCTTCAATCCTGGTATCAAATCATTAAAAATAAGCCACAGGTAGTTTATCACACTTATCCTGTTTTGTATTTTCAAGACAAACGCTTTTTATTAGGGGAACACATTACCTATTAAACATTGTAGATAGGATCTACTGCCTTTAATTCATTATAGGTATCAATTTCAATAATATCGCCCTGATGCACTGGACGAACACGAATTTGATAATTCGCTATACATTCACGTAACGCTACTTCATCCCAATATTTTTCTTTTCCACCTGGCATACGGTAGACACTTTCAATATCGTGTGCCATTTTTTGTCCATCTTCCTTACTCCAATATGAAATTCCAAACATGTGGTGACAATCTTTTCCACCAACGGCTAATTTGGAGATAAATTCTTTTTTCGTATAGAAACACCAGTCATCAGTCATATCAACTTTCATTCCTAAATAATTGGTTGCATATTCATATTTACGAATTAATTTAGGATTATATAAAACCAAATCACTTTCTAACACATATGCATTTTCTAATAAATCTTTTGCTAAAAAAGCACTAGAAATGTTATTTGCTTCGTTATATAAAGGATTTTCAATAAAACGAATATTTGGATATTTCTTTAATAACACATCAAATTGTTCCCCTAAATATCCTCTTACAATGACAATTTCTTCAATCCCGGCAGCCACTACTGCATCTAATAACGTTTCAATAATACGCTTTCCATGCACTAAAATTAATGGCTTAGGTGTATTTAAAGTTACAGGCACCATTCGACTTCCAAACCCAGCCGCCATAAAAACAGCACGTTTGACACGATGTGGTTGAAGCCATTCATATCCCTTTAATGTTACTTCATAATTACTTGTACCACTTTTCACAATCAATTCCATTTCTATTAATTCATTAATTGTTTTATTCACAACCCCCAATGATAAATCTAATTCCTTAGCTAAAGAGCGTTGTGATATTTTTTCATTTTGCATTGCTTCAATTGTCACTAAAACTTCAAACTGATAATATGTTAAATTCATTATTCATTTCCTCCCGAATATTTTTTTAATCCATAAATAATCCCCTTGACCATTACATTCACCCCAAAAATGACGATAGAAATAAAGGCTGTCGCTTCAATCATCGATTG
>JAXJYR010000147.1:0-2133 GCA_036306885.1 Longicatena sp. | reverse complement strand
GTATAAAGCTGGTGTAACCTCCATTGTCGCTGCATCATAGGTAGCTAAAACAGGGGTATTTAAATCAATCGCAGGAGCTTTAATTGTCCCGATATAATTTAATCCATCAATTTCTACAACCGGCATCGGAATGTTAGGATATTGTCGATACAAGGCAGTCTTATCTTCTTGTTGTTTCTTTTCTAATGTCTCTAGGATAACCTCATTTTGTCGGTTTACACTTTGATCTTCATATTGATTATACCCAAAGATACCTAAGGCCGCTAAAATCATTAGTATTCCCAAAACAATTAAGATATTACTTTTATGCTTCATTGATGTCTTCCTTTTTACGTAGGATAAATCCTAACACAACAAATGATAAACCACCAACTACAAGAAGTGGAATTGGCCACCATAATTGACCTGAATCTGGTGCTTTTGGTGGTTTTTTATTACCAGAATCATCATCTGAATCATCATAAGTATTTGTTAAAATAATCGTTAAATTGTTTTTATTTTTCTTTAATGTATAATGCTCTGGTACTTTATCTTCAATAACATCCCACACAAATTTACTTGATAAATCTTTCCATTCATGTTGCCAGTTATTAGCTTGATTTAATTCCACTTTATCATGTTCAAAGCCATCTTTTAATAAAGTCGCAACAATTGATTTTGGTTGTGTATTTGATGATCCACCTTCCCATGATTTCATAACTTTTAAATTGATGGTTTCTGGTAAGTCTTCAATTTCAACTTTTGTATATTTCATATTTACCACAACATCATATTGATATTCACTCATCTCAACTGTTTTAGAAGGTAAAGAAACCATTACAGGTAGTGGTTCATAATAAAGTTCATCTTTTTCAACACGGTTTGATAATAACAAATAAATACCAGTTTCTAAGTTTTCAAAGCGAACCACTCCATTTTCATCTGTTTGTGCATATGCTTCTGGTACTTTTTGATCACGTTGAATATATGATTCTAAAGCTAATGCAGCTGCCTCAGCATCATCCTCTAAATCAACACGATAGTCTTGGTATGCCTCGGTAAGAGTAATTGATGCATCCTCATCTAATTCAGCAATTCGATATAAACGCAGTTGTGCATCAATTGCTTCATATTTGATTTCTAAAGAACACTTTTGATTGATATCAAGCTTTTCCTCTGCAAAAAGCATTTTTGGTGTTGTATTTACCATTAAAAGCATTGCGATAAATACAGCGATGATTTTATTAATGTGTTTTTTCATGGTTTTCACGCTTCCTTTCTAACATTGGTTTTAATCGACGATACCAACTATATATAAATAACCAAATGATTAAAACTAAGACTATTCCAATTCCGATTGCACAAGCAACATAGAAATCATCTACTAATACTGCATCTGCAGCCACCCTTTGTGCTTCTATATATTCAGGATTATCCACACGTTTTCCTCTTACTAATAAACGATGTGAGTTAATTCCATATGGTGTACAAGTCACTAGTGTACATAAGTCTTTTCCCTCAACAATTTCAATATCTTTTACTTCTTCAGGTAATACGATATGAATTTGGTCTACTTCATAGGTTAGGGTTTCATCTAATATATGAAGCATAAAAATGTCGCCTTCGACCATTTTATCTAAATCACTAAATAATTTAGCACTTGGTAAACCACGATGTCCACTAACTACACAATGGGTACTTTCTCCACCGATAGGAAAAGAAGAACCTTCAATATGCCCAATCGCAACCTGTAAAACATCATCTCCAGCACCATGATAAATTGGTAAGGTAGAATTTAATGAAGGTATTTCAATATATCCCATTATACCTGTGTCCGTAATATTTAAGATAGAATAATATTCTTCTTTTTCTTCATCATTTAAAGTCCATTGATATTTTTTCTTTAATAATTTCTTATTAAAAGCTTTTGCCGCACTGATTTGTTGATTATATTTTTCATTGTCCATATTCGCAACATTTTCACTATATGTAGCAATTACACGACTTTGGTGAAATGAGTTCCAATAATCACTAATCGTAGGATAAAGCAGTAAGGACAATCCAAGAAGGAATATCATCACTAGTATCACATTGGACCAGTTTATTTTTTTCTTCATAGATCCTCCTTACTGTTGTATCCCAGAGGGCATAAGC
>JAXJYR010000146.1:0-1139 GCA_036306885.1 Longicatena sp. | reverse complement strand
GTGCACCATAAAAATACTCAACCGACCTGAAGTTTAGTGCGCTCTACCGTTAGTTTAGTATAAGTTGAGTTAATTTTTCCTTATCTTAGCACATAAAAGCGAAAAAAGACAGGGGAATTTCTTCCCCTGTCAAATGATTCACTCTGCTGCCTCTAACATATTTTCAATGAATATGCCATATCCACTTGTAGGATCATTAACTAAAACATGGGTTACCGCACCCACCAGTTTTCCGTTCTGAATGATAGGACTACCGCTCATTCCTTGGATAATACCTCCACATTTATCGATTAATTCTTGATCTGTAATTTGAATAGACAATTGTTTTTCTTGGTTTGGATGTACCTCATTAATATAAATATCAAACACTTCAATTTTATCTCCATTTAATACTGTATATATTTGTGCATTTCCTGTTGTTGGAGTTCCTGTTTCTATTGTTTCTCTTTGTACTTTATCATCATAAGTACCAAATATACCTAGTGTATCATTTTTATGAATGATTCCGATTTGGGCATCATATTGAATAGATGCATGTTTTTCTCCTGGTATTCCCTTTTTAGATTTCACGATAGAAATCACTTGTGAGGGATAAATAGCCCCTTTATTTAAAGTGTCACAAACTTTTCCTTTATGATTTAAGATTTGATGTCCTAAAGCACCATATTCTTGGGTATCTGGATCATAATAAGTTATTGTACCAATTCCTGAAATATTATCTTGTAAATATAAACCACTTACATAAACATTCGTTGATTTATCATATACATAATATAAAGTTGAATTTAGCTTTTGATGATTACGAATAATTGTAATTGGCACTTCTTCATTTGTTTGATTTATTAATACATTATTTAATTCCTGTATTGTCGTGACCTTTTGGTGATTACATTCGACTATAATATCACCACTTTCTAAGTGTTTGGAAGGATGATATTGTTGGTTATTTGCTTGAAAGCTATAAGTAGATATTATCGCAATCCCTTCATAATCCATTTTGATGCCAATTGTTTCTCCTCCAGGTATAAGTTCTTTCGCTAAAAGTGAATAAGGACTAAAAGAAAAGATACATACTAATAAAAATATTAATGATTTTTTTATCATATCAATCACCTCTTGTATTAGTATGTATCTTATTT
>JAXJYR010000145.1:0-1628 GCA_036306885.1 Longicatena sp. | reverse complement strand
GTATGGATTGCAGAGATATTGATGCTGCAGTCGCACGACTGAGAGGAAATATTCACAATGTCGAAGTGTCTAGTTCCAAAACATTTTCACAAATGAGTAATTGTGATGTATTTCTAAAATGTGAAAATCGTCAAAAAACAGGTTCTTTCAAAATTCGTGGAGCTTTTAATAAATTAGCGAAAATGAAAGAACAAGGAATCGTGACAAAAGTCATTGCGAGTAGTGCAGGAAATCATGCACAAGGTGTAAGTTACGCAAGTCGTTTGCTTGGTATGGAAGCTATCATCGTCATGCCCAAAACAACACCGATTGCGAAAGTATCCGCAACAAAAGGATATGGAGCCAAAGTAGTTTTAGCTGGTAATAACTATGATGAGTGTTACCAAGAAGCGTTAAGAATTCAAGAAGAAGAAAATGCAACCTTTATTCATCCTTATGATGATGAAGATGTTATTGCAGGGCAAGGAAGTATTGCATAGGAAATTATTCATGATCTTCCAAATGTTGATATGATTGTCGTTCCCGCAGGTGGTGGAGGACTACTTGCAGGTATTAGCTATTATGCTAAAGCAATTAATCCACGCATTAAAGTAGTTGGAGTTCAAGCGGAAGGTGCAAATGCAATTGTGCAAAGCTTTGATAATAAAGAATATACAACAACTTCAAAAGTAAATACGATTGCCGATGGGATTGCGGTAATGAAACCTGGTAAACTAACAACACAATTAATTTTAGAAAATGTTGATCAAATGGTAAGTGTTAGTGATAACGAAATTGCATCAACCATTCTATTATTATTAGAACGTGAAAAACAAGTTGTGGAACCAGCTGGTGCAAGTTCATTAGCAGCAGTATTATCAGGAAAAATTGATGTCGCAGGAAAACGCGTTGTATGTGTTCTATCAGGAGGAAACATTGATGTAAGCTTTATTCACAAGGTCGTTGAAAAAGGGCTTGTATCACGTAAACGTAAGGTTCGTTTCTCAACATTGATGAAAGATGTTCCTGGTTCTTTAGAGCAATTTGCTAAAGTAGTAGGTGCATGTAATGCTAATATCATTGAAGTACGTTATGATCGTAGCCAAGAAGATTTAAATTTAAATGAAACCATTTTACATGTAGGGGTGGAAGTATCTGGTACTGAACACAGTGATCAGTTGATTTCAACTTTACAGTCAAAAGGATACAAAATTACATTAGAATAAGATAATATATTAACAAAAGGAGGGACTGCCGATGAAAATGAATGGATCACAGATTTTAATTCAAGCATTGATTGACCAAGGTGTTGACACTGTCTTTGGTTATCCTGGTGGTGCTGTATTAAATATCTATGACGCATTATATGAAAAGCAAGATGAACTTCGACATGTGCTCACATCGCACGAACAAGGAGCTGCTCATGCGGCAGATGGTTATGCGAGAACAACAGGTAAAACTGGTGTATGTATCGCAACAAGTGGTCCTGGAGCTACCAACCTGGTTACAGGTATTGCGACAGCTTATATGGACAGTATTCCACTTGTATGTATTACGGGAAACGTAAGTACAGACTTATTAGGAAGAGATTCATTCCAAGAGGTAAATATTGCCGGTATTACAATGCCAATTACAAAGCATAACTTTAT
>JAXJYR010000144.1:0-1394 GCA_036306885.1 Longicatena sp. | reverse complement strand
TTTATATTTAGAGGATGAACATCATATTCGTTGTCACAAAATCCCTTATGTTTTAAAACGTAGTCGTTCTAAAGATGCTCAACACATTCGTAATCATCATTAAAAGATATACATATCAAAAAAAAGAAATCTAAAAGGATTTCTTTTTTTATTACTAAAATTCATAATCTACTGTGGCACTTCCACTACGTACTGCATGAATAAATGGTTTTACTTCATTTACATGATATGGATGTGCTTGATAAGCTTCTAGTGCTTCTTTTGAAGCCACAACCATTTCTAATACCACATCATAAGAACGTGGTGAATCTAAATAATCAATTCCTACTTGAAGCTCTTGAATCAAATCAATATGTTCTTTCATCGATTCAAATAATGCTTTTACTTTCGGTGCATCACCTTTATCTTTTAATTTTACAAATAATACATGTTTAACCATTGTTTCTTTCTCCTTCATTTTGATTATGACGTAAATATAACATTTTACGAGATACCAATTTACCAGCTAATGAAGTCGCAGCTAATTTAATCGCTGTGTTTTCTTTTGTCATTGTAACATTATAGAAATCAGCCTTTTCTGCCACTAAGGAAATATGCACTGTGTTTAATGCTCCTTCTACTTCTTCACAAAATTGATTATATGCACCCTTTAAACCAGAAATTTCAGCTTGATATTGAATTCCTAGCATTACTTCTTGAATCGAATAGATTTGTTTCAACAAAGTAATCGCAATTAAATATGCTAAGTGTGCTTTTCCATAACGTTTTTTTACTGCTTTTGGGGTAATATGCAATTTCGCATAGTTATTAATCATCGCACTTGTAATAATTGTTTCTCCTGGTCCAAATAACGGTGATAAATAACCTTCTATTAAAGTAATTACTTGATCGATATATAATTCAAATGTGGGTAGTTCTTCCCATCGAGGCATATGAAATGAAGTCATTTCTTCACTCCATTGACATAGTTGTTCTCTTGTCGACATTTTTTCACCTTCAATCTGTATTCATCATTATACACGAAAAAAGAAGCTTAGGACAAGCTTCTTTTAAATTATCGTTTAAATTTACGAATGGTTGGAGCTAAGGCTTTGTTTAAAATACCTGTAATACATCCAGCAAGAACGGCTTCTAAAATACCGTTGGTTGCCACAACACTTAATAAAACCCCTACTAACGCAGCATATTCAGCTCCTGTTGCTGCCGCATACTGAGGTCCAAAGAAAATATAAATCATTCCTAATACTAAGACGGTATTCACAACTGCTCCGCAAACACCTGAAATCATTGCCGCAAAGTTTTCATTCACATTCTTTTTCTTTAAGGTTTCAAATAGTAATCCTGCTAAGAACCCTAATAGGATTCTCGGTACAAATGCAATAAAGATAGAACTG
>JAXJYR010000143.1:0-4182 GCA_036306885.1 Longicatena sp. | reverse complement strand
CTCATAGACGATCTAATACACCATTAATTAATTTATAAGCATCATCAGCACAGTAACGTTTTGCTAATTGAATGGCTTCATTAATCACAATTGCTTTTGGTGTGATTTCAAAATCTAATTCACAAATCGCAATTAATAAAATAGCTTGTTCTAAATATCCTAAACGTGAAAATTCCCAACCTTTTAATAATTCATTGATTTTTTCAATATAAATATCTTTATACTTAATACAATCAATTGTAATTGCATATAAAAATCCATCAATTTGATTGTCTTCAGAATTTTCAAAAACGACTTCTTTAATATCTTTATTTAATAATAAGTGTTGATAAATACAAGTCATTCCCTTTTCCCGTAACATGTGTCTTGTTAATTTCATAAAAATTTCTCCTTTACTTATATATTACTTGAGCGCTTGGTACTACATCACAAGCTCGTTCAATATGTGTTTTTTGATCATCAAAAAAGATATTCGCTCCAAAAGCTTTTAATACTTCATTTTTAGGGATACCACCTAAGAAAAAAGCTTCATCAATTTGGACATCCCATGCTCTTAACGTATTAATTACACGTTCATGAGCAGGTGCATTTCGCGCTGTCACCAAAGCAGTACGAATATAATCACCATGTTCCTTTTGCAGGTTACTAATTGTTTTTAATAGTTTCGCAAATGGACCTTTCGGTAAATTTTGTTTCGCATGGGCTTTTTCATGTTCCTCGAAAGCCTCTAAACCAGAGCTTTGAAAGATTTGTTCCGCTTCATCTGAGAATAGAACAGCATCACCATCAAAAGCAATTCGGATTTTATCATCCTTTTTATGCAAGGTTGAATCAAAACCAGTATAGATTAACCCTGCCGCAAATCCATCTTTAATAGAGGTTGCGACATCATCCTCGTGTGCTGATAAAAACAAATCAACATTAAAGCATGATAGATAATTACTTAATGGTGCCCCACTGGTTAAGACAGCACGGGTAATATCTAAACCATAATGTTCAATACTATTAAAAATACGTAAAGAGGTATCGGCACTATTACGCGACATAATTAATACTTCTACAACTCTTCGACCAATTTTTTGATTCAATGATAAAAGTGATTGAATTAATTCAAATCCACTTCCTGGTTTCAAAATATCTTTTTCATGTTCAATTTGATACTTACGATAGGCATTTAATCCTTTTTCTTCAAAAATGCTGTTCTCATCATCTAATGCAAATAATGCCCGAGAAGAGACTCCGATTACTAGACATTGTGAAATATCATATGTCATATGTTCACCACCTTTGATAAAAAAAAGAAACCTCGTAAGGTTTCTTAAAATAGAAATCCAGTTACACGAATGTCAATTACATCTGGTGTATATCCTGTCATATGCTCTATATTTTCAAAAATCTTTGCTTGTACCTTACTACATACGTCATTTACATTAACGTTATATTTTACTTTTACTTCAAGACTAAGTACTAATTGTTCATTGACAATTTTAGCAGCTAATGCTTTCTTAATTAAGCTATTTCCATCTGCTAATTTAATTTGTTCTTCCTCATCAACTACGTTTTTAGCAATCGTTTCAAACGCAGATTTACTAATGGCAATCATACCATCATTGTTTTGTTCTTTTAATGCAACATATTCTTGTGCCATATTTTTTCACCTTCTTATACTCATATTATAACAAAATTCATTTTTCTTGAAAAGCAACTTCAATAAAATATTTGTGTTTTGTAAGATTATATGCTTCTTTCATAATCTCTTCTGCTTTCTTTTGGTCATCCGCAATTCCTTTTATCACAATTCGAACATTTTTTTCATTGATTGTTACTTCACATTGTTGTTTGTCGTTTGTAAATGTTTGTTCTAAGGTCGCTATTAATTCATTGTTTTGTTGATTTAACATTTCGTCTTTTAATGCTTCTACTTTTTGTTGGGTACTACTATTTTCACTTGCTAACTGTTGTTGTTCTTTGCTTGTTTGCTTAGAAACCGCTTGTACATCGTCATTCATCTTAGATACTTGAATTTCTTGTGTGGGCGATGTAACATATAATACTCCTAAGATTAAAATAAGTGAAAATAAAGATAAAAATGCCGCAGCCATTTTATTCATCGCAAATCCTCCTCAATGATAGTTTATGGTTCATTGAGGAAAGTATGCTATGAAAATATCTTTTTCATTCGATTTAGCCATTCTTGATAATAGGCATCACGATAGTGCATAAAATCATGATAGCTAATAACTCTTTGTTCTAATTCTTCTACATAGTGTACAAATGCTTCTGAAATCTTTATCATTTTTTGATGATGAATGATTTTAATGGTATTCATTTCACATAAAGAAGACGCTAAAATACGTGATAACTCATCATGTAGTAGTCTAGCATCATCCATTGAAAGTTTAATAAAGCTCGTATTTAACCAATAATGATCAACCAAATAGTTTTCAATTACTTTTAAGAATAGTAAGAAATCTTCCATATTGTTCCCTGGTTCAATCGCAAACAACATTTTAAAGAAGACAAACCAATCATAATCATCATTAATAATGTCTAATAGATAGCTTCCTAAGGTTTGAATAAAGATATCATGTGAATAAAATTTTTCTTCCATTTCAATCGTATGTTCAAAATTAATAGGGGTTGAGCTTAGCTTTTTAAAGGTTCTAAATAAAGTAGATATACGATCATTATTACCACCATCATAGCGAATATCTTTAATAAAGATATAATGACCTAATACTGCCGATGCATTTTTTATATTTAAGTTAAAACCTACTGATTCATTCATTTTAACCGCAAATAAATCATTAATTGCTTTCGATATTTGTTGTTCGAAGCCATTTTCACTAATAATTCCATCATTGCCGGCATTCATTTGCATTTGTTCATAAATAATATTTAATTGTCGATCGGTAATCGTTAAATACCCTTTGATTGACGCAAGTAAATCCTTCATGAAATCGTCATATACATAGTAATTAGTGTTTTTGTATACCAATTTATGTTCAATATCACCCCAAAATGAGTGTACTAGCGCTTTAATTTGTAGCTCAACATTCACCTTAATATCATTTTCAATATAATAACCGTCTATACGATAAATCGCAAAACCATTCTTTTGAATTTTAGGTTGATGTGAGTCACAGTCAAAGAATAAACGATAATCATGTTCGCAACAATAATATCCATCATCTTCATTGCGTAGTGAGAAATAATTACGCAATAAAGTTAATACTCGATATTCATCATCAATAAAACGACATTCGATACAAAAACCAATTAAATCATGTAAGTTATCTAATATTTCTTGGGCGCTATTGAACTCAACATAGAGACGATTACGAATAATTTTTTCACGAAATGAATCTTTAGATTTTATACGTGAATGCATTCCGACAACCATTTCTTGATGATCAAACAATTTATGTAAAGCATCTTGAATTCTAGCTTGTACTTCTAAATATATATCTTGATGTTGATCCATAAGTTGAAGTGTTTCATCAATCGTATCAAATAGCTTTAATCTCATGACCCCACTCCTTTCAATATCATACGAGCTTGTAGCTCATCTTTTTTTAATTGTGTTGCCAAAGCTTCCATACCTTCGAAACATACTTCTCCTCTTAAATATGCTTCAAAATGAAAGGTACAACGTTGTCCATAGATATCTTGATTAAAATCTAAGATATGGGCTTCAATACTAGTTTTTAAGCTATAGTTAAAGCTAGGATTATGTCCAATGTTTATAATTGCAGGATAATACTGTTGAGCATATTCCACATACCCTGCATATACCCCTTTTTTAGGAATAATATAGGCATCCTCAAGCTTTAAGTTCGCAGTTGGAAAACCATATTTACGTCCCATTTGATTACCTTTGGTAATGATTCCCTTCAATGCGAATGCACGTCCCATTTGGCGTTTACATTCTTGCATTTCTCCTTGTTGGATAAATTGTTCAATTAAAGTCGAAGAAATACGTTGTTGATTATCTAAGACTGCTTCTACTACATGTAATTGAAAATCCTCACAATGTGATAATGTTTCAATAGAACCACTACCTTTACTGGCATAATGAAAATCTTGACCACAGACAAGATGCTTCACTTGTAATCTTTTTAAAATATCTTCATGAAACTGTTCCACGGAAATTTGCGCCATACGACGATCAAAATCTAATAT
>JAXJYR010000142.1:0-2424 GCA_036306885.1 Longicatena sp. | reverse complement strand
CCACGTAATGTAACTTTACAACCAATAGGTTGTCCTTCTCTTACTTTAAATCCAGCGATAGCTTTTTTAGCTTTTGTAGCTACAGCTTTTTGTCCAGTAATGATTTCTAAATCTTTCATAGCTGCATCTAATAATTTAGAATTAGTTGTTGCATCACCAACACCCATATTTACAACTATTTTTTCTAATTTAGGAACTTCCATAACACTAGCGTAATTATATTTTTCTCTTAAACTTGGTACAATTTCATTATTATATTTTTCTTTTAGGCGGTTCATAATTACCCTCCTTCCAATTAATCAATAGTAGAGTTAGATTTTTTAGCAACTCTTACTTTTTTACCATTTTTATCTATTGTATGTCCAATTCTGCTTGGTTTTCCAGTTTTTGGATCTACTATCATAGCATTAGAAGCATTAATTGGGGCTTCCATTTCTACGATACTTCCTGCAGCTTGTCCATTACCTTTAACATGTTTTTTTACAACGTTAACACCTTCGATAACGATTCTATTTTCGTTACGAAGAACTTTAGTAATTTTACCTTCTTTACCTTTGTCTTTTCCAGCAATTACTACTACTTTGTCTCCAGTTTTAAAGTTCATAAACTTACCTCCCAACTATAACACTTCTTTTGCAAGTGATATAATTTTCATAAAATCTTTTTCACGTAATTCACGTGCGATTGGTCCGAATACACGAGTTCCGATTGGACTCTTATCATCTTTAATAATAACGCAAGCATTATCATCAAACTTAATATAAGATCCATCTTCTCTTCTAAGACCAAATTTGCTTCTAACTATTACAGCCTTAACAACTTTTCCTTTACCTACAGTACCATTAGGAGTTGCTTTCTTAATAGTTCCAACAACTATATCACCAATATTACCAGTTTTAACTTTACTTCCTCCAAGTACTCTAATTACTGAAAGTTCACGAGCACCTGAATTATCTGCTACTTTTAAACGGCTTTCTTGTTGAATCATATATTAATCCTCCTTATCAGCTTTTAATAAGCTTTTTTTAAGCTTTCTATATTTAATAAGCTTGCAATTATAAAATTATTGCTTCTTCTACTACTTCTACTAAACGGAAACGTTTTGTTTTTGATAATGGTCTAGTTTCAACTATACGCACTTTGTCTCCTACTTTAGCGATGTTTTTTTCATCGTGAGCAGCATATTTTTTAGAATATTTAATACGTTTACCATATAATTTGTCTTTTTTATGTGTTTCAACTAAAACAGTAATTGTTTTATCATTTGAAGCACTAACAACTTTTCCTACGAATTCTTGTTTTCTTTCCATGTTAATTCCTCCTAGTTATTTAATTCTCTTTCACGTAAGATAGTTTTCATACGTGCAACTAGTTTTCTTAATTCTCTAATACGAGCAGGATTTTCTAAGTTTCCTGTAGCTTGGCTAAAACGTAATTTAAATAATTCTTCTTTATATTCTTCAATTTTTTTGGTGATTTCTTCGTTTGTTAAATCTCTAATTTCTTTATTATTCACAAGCTTCACCACTTTCTTTTTTTACAAATTTACATTTGATTGGTAATTTATGCATAGCTAATCTTAATGCTTCACGAGCTACTGCTTCATCAACACCATCGATTTCAAACATAATTTTACCTTTTTTAACTACTGCAACCCATTTTTCTGGTTGACCTTTCCCTTTCCCCATACGAGTTTCTAGAGGGATTTTAGTTAATGATAAGTGTGGGAAAATATTAATCCATACTTTTCCTCCACGTTTCATGTAACGAGTCATAGCAACACGAGCAGACTCGATTTGATTTTGAGTAATCCATGCACCTTCCATAGCCATTAATCCGTATGAACCAAAATGTAATTCTGTATTACCTTTTGATACACCATCATAACGTAAACGGTGTGGACGACGGTATTTAGTTCTTTTTGGAATTACTGCCATCGTTTTTACCTCCCTTGTTTTTCTTTTCAGGAAGAATTTCACCTTTATAAATCCATACTTTTACACCGATTTTACCATAAGTAGTATCAGCTTCTTTGTGAGCGTAATCAATATCAGCTCTTAAAGTATGTAATGGAGTATTTCCTTCTGAATACCCCTCAGTTCTAGCCATATCAGCACCACCTAAACGTCCTGAAACAGCTGTTTTGATACCTTTTGCTCCAGCTTTCATTGCATTTCTGATTGCTCTTTTTTGTGCAATTCTGAATGAAACACGATTTTCAATTTGGTGAGCAATATTTTCTGCTACTAAAGCAGCATCGATATCTGGGTTTTTAACTTCCATAATAGAAATTTGAATATTTTCTTTTACTAATTTTGCTAATTGTTTAGTTAATTTTTCAACTTCGCTTCCATTGTGTCCCATAACAACACCTGGTTTAGCTGTGTTGATAATAACATTAGTCTTTTCAGTGTTTCTTTCAAT
>JAXJYR010000141.1:0-5998 GCA_036306885.1 Longicatena sp. | reverse complement strand
TTTTTAGACTATTGTTCGTTTTCTAATTTTTCAATACCTTTTTCGATACGTTTTAATGTTTCTTCTTTCCCTAAGATGTGGGCAATTTCAATTGCTCCTCCTGGAGTAAATTGTTTTCCTGTAATTGCTGTACGAATTGGCCATAAGATTTGTCCGTTTTTCATTCCCATTTCTTTTGGTAATGATAATAATAAATCGTGAAGAACTGTTTCACTTGACCAATCTTCTAATGCACTTAATGCTTCTTTACATGCTTTTAAAGCTGTTAGCGCAACTTCGTAGTTTGTTTTCATTTTTTTGTGAACATACATAGCGATATCATATTCAGGTAATGCATCGATGAAGTCTACAGCTTCTGGAATAGAAGTTAATACATCCGTACGAGGTTGTAGAATTTTCGCAACTGCTTTTAAATCTACATTTGATTTTACGCTTTCTTCAATATATGGTTTTGCATATCCATAGAATGTATCTAAATCCATTTCACGTAAATAAACCCCATTCATCCAAGTTAATTTATCAATATCAAAGATTGCTGGTGATTTAGAAATACGTTTCATATCAAATGCTTTGATTAGTTCTTCTAATGTATAAATTTCTTGTTCAGTTTCTGGTGACCATCCAAGTAAGGCAATGTAGTTTAAGATTGCTTGTGGAAGGTATCCTTTTTTCACTAAGTCTTGGAAGCTTGCATCTCCATTACGTTTTGAAAGCTTGTGGTGTTCATCTTTCATTACTGGTGGACAGTGTACGTAAGTTGGAATGTCCCATCCAAAGCTTTGGTATACAAGGTTGTATTTTGGAGTAGAAGATAAGTATTCGTTTCCACGTACAACGTGTGTAATTCCCATTTGGTGGTCATCTACAATGTTAGCAAAGTTGTATGTAGGGAATCCATCAGATTTTAATAATACTGATTCATCTAATGTTTTGTTGTCTACTTCAATACGTCCATATACTTCGTCATCAAAATATGTTTCACCTGTTTGTTTAATTGTTTGACGTACAACATAGCTTTCTCCAGCCGCAATACGAGCACGAGCTTCTTCGATTGAAATGTGTTTACATGGGTCATCATATTTAAAGCTAATTCCCATGCTTTCGGCTTCTTTACGTTGACGTTCTACTTCTTCTTCACCACAGAAACAGTAGTGAGCTCCACCTAAATCAACTAATTGATCCGCATATGCTTTGTACATTCCTAAACGTTCAGATTGAACATATGGTCCAAAGTCTCCACCAATATCTGGTCCTTCATCATGTGTTAATCCTACTTCTTTTAAAGTATCGTAAATAATATCTACTGCACCTTCTACTAAACGTCCTTGGTCAGTATCTTCAATACGAAGAATGAAATCTCCGCCTTCATGTTTTGCGATTAAATATTCAAATAATGCCGTTCTTAAGTTTCCAATATGCATATATCCAGTTGGACTAGGTGCAAATCTAGTTCTCGTTTTTTTCATGGTTTCATTCCTTTCATCATTCTCTATCTATTATAATATAAAATCGTTTGATTTCATAGACTGAATTTACTACTTCATGCGCTTAAAAAAAGCATCTGAATTTTCATTCAAATGCTATTTCATGTTATTTACCACCTTTTAAAATGTCAAATAATCCTCTAGTAAGCGTTTTTCCTACTGAACCAGTTAATGTACTAATTGCACTGTTCGCAGCTTTTTCTAAGGCTGATTTTTTAGAAGATTTCTTACCTAATAATGATCCAATTAAATCTTTACTAGCTTCTCTTGTGAAAGTACTAGCAGCATTAGTCGCAGCACGTTCAATTGCAGAGGTTTTCTTCGCTGCTTTTTTCTTCGCTTTTTCTTGCGCTACTGCTTCTTTTTCTGCTTCTTCTTCCGCTAATTCTTGTGCTACTACTTCTTCTAATACTTCATATGCAGTTTCATTGTCTACTAAATCTTCATATTTTCCATATAAATCACTGTATTCAATTTCTTGTTTTTTACGTTTTGCATCTAATTGTCCTATTTGTGAAGATGGAGGTAAAATCGTAGCACGTTCTACCATCATTGGAATACCTTCTTCATCTAAGAATGACACAAGTGCTTCCCCTGTTGCCAAGCTACTAATTGCTTCTTTTGTATCGAATTCAGGATTTACTCTAAATGATTTTGCCGCAACATTAACAGCTTTCATTTCCGCTGGTGTATAAGCATGTAATGCATGTTGAATACGGTTTTGTAATTGTGATAATACTGCATCAGGAATATCAGATGGAGATTGTGAAATAAAGTAAATTCCAATTCCTTTTGAACGAATTAATTTTACAATTTGTTCTACTGATGCCACTAATGATTTAGGTGCTTCTTTAAATAATAAGTGTGCTTCATCAAAGAAGAAAACCATTTTTGGTTTATCTAAATCTCCTACCTCTGGCATGTTTTCATATAATTCAGTTAACATCCATAATAAGAATGTAGAGTATAATAATGGTTTTTTAGATAGTTCCATACATTCTAATACGTTAATGTACCCATAACCATTATCATCGCATGTCATAAAGTCGTTTAAATCAAGTGCTGGTTCCCCAAAGAATAAGTTTCCACCTTCATCTTCTAGTTGTAGTAACGCTCTTTGAATTGCCCCTACACTCGCTTTGGCGATGTTTCCATATTCTGTTGAGTATTCTTTTGCATGATCTCCAACATATTTAATCATTGCTTGTAAGTCTTTTAAATCTTCTAAAATCCAACCATTGTCATCCGCAATTCTAAAGACAATTGATAAGACTCCTGTTTGTGCTTCTGTTAGTTCTAAAATACGAGCTAATAAAGTTGGACCCATTTCTGAAATTGTAGTACGTACAGGGTGTCCTTCTTTTCCAAATACATCAAAGAAATGTGTTGGGAAGCTTTGCATATTGAATTCTTCAATTCCTAATTTTTCTAATCTGGATGAAATGTTATCATTCATTTCACCTTTTTTACACATTCCTGATAAATCTCCTTTAATATCAGCTAAGAAAACAGGAACACCTGCTTCACTAAATGATTCAGCCAATACTTTTAATGTAATTGTTTTTCCAGTACCTGTTGCCCCATTAATAACCCCATGACGGTTTGCTTTTGATAATTGTAAGTATAATTCTTGATTTCCTTTGGCAACTAATATTTGTCCATTATGTAACATATAGTTTCTCCCTTCATCTATTTCTATTATTATAACATAGGATTATATCAGTGTAATAAAAAAAGGCTATTTTTTAGCCTTTTAATCGTTCACCAATTGATTAATCGATTTAATTTTTAATATTTGTTTTTTCAACCATTCAATCAGTATAGATATCACAATAGAATATACCATACATACTAATACACATACCGCCCAGTTACTTGAAATATATGTAAGATTTTTAAAGAAATAACTATATACTGGAGTCGATACTAAGAAAATATTCATTGAATGTTTTCCAATAAATTCTAATCCTTTATTAATTGGACCTAAGAATTGCGTCCAACTATAAATTAAGTAACAAATCACAACTGTTGCGACGGCATCAAACATATAATTTTTGCTAAATTCATAGCGTGCTGTAATACATAATATTAAAACAAAGATTCCTAATAAATATTTTAATAGCTTATGTTTTTCATTCCATTTTTCAAATGTATGATGTTTTGCACACATAATTCCAAACATAATAACTATTAGATATCTTGATAATGCCGTCATACGGAAGAAATACACAACACTTACCACCATAATCGCGACAAATCCTAAACCGTATTTATCATATAATTGTTTCATAATTGGGATAATTCCAATTAACGCAAATGCAATTGACATATACCACCATGTTCTACAGAAATCTGGTGTACCAAAGGCTGAAGATAACCCTAATGCATCAACTATAAAATAAACAATACTCATCATCACATTTTCATGTGCATAGGTAGTTCCTGCCCATCTATTTCTACCTAATACAAATACATTAAAGCATGCATATAATTGTACAAGCAGAAACACTACTAGATACGAAAAATATAATTTTTTAATACGTTTGGTTAAATAATCACCTATATCTTTTTTTGAATTTAAACCGACACAAATCCCATAAGCACTAATAAACACAAATACACTTACAAAGATTTTACCTAAATCACTCACATACATTAAAAGCTCACGGTCCATCAATAAGCTTTTGATTCCAAATTGTTCGACAAAATCAGGTGAACATGAAATCATGTGGTAAAACACAATTCCGATAATCGCAATCGCTTTGATACGATTACTTACATTCACTGAGAATGTATAATTTTTATTACTCATAAGAGTCCTCCCATAACGCTCTTAGTACAAGTGGATATACTTCATCTAAGACTTGCGCAAATACATTTATATGATGCATCAAACGTGGAACATTTTCCTCTTCATCGTCTGATAAAGTCATGGTGTAAACAGCACATACATCACTTTCTTCCCCATGGACATTCCAACGAAGATAAACATAATGTGCCATAAGATAGTTACATAAATCAACTAGTTGTTTTTTAGCTACTTGATTCTCATTAAATAATATAAAGCGTAAATCCAAATCTGCAGATTCACTATCTTTCACAATACTAATTGGATAAGAAACGCCATATTTCCCCGTAAGATAAACTTTGATTTCAAAAGAATCTTCAATTAAGTTTAAATCATCATCATATTCACTTCTATCTAGATAAGCGATTTCTTCTGCTGCCAATACTTCCATTAATTCTTCATTAAAATATGTTAAACTCATCGAAACACCTCACTCTATATATACGCCTTGATATCTAAGATAAAATCATCAATCGCTTGCATCATACTGTTCATTAAAGAAATCACTTGATGTACTGATTCTTCAAATGATTGTACTAAGAAATAAGTATAACCAAGAATCACATTGTTATTGTCATCTAAAAACAATGAGAAAAAGCGTAAATTTTTATTAATTTCAGCTAATTGTTCCACTAGTGCTTCTACTTTTTGTTCTGCCACTTCTTCGGCAAGAATCGCAATCATTTGAAGATCGTTTTCATCAACACATTGCAAGACAAAAGTAAAACCATCTATATTTTCTAATGAAAAACCGGTAAGATATACATCTGGATTTTCATCTACTTTATCATACATCACATCTAGTTCATTCAATACATGTTCTGCACATCGACTACTTCTAAACATTGTGGCCTCCTAATAATTCGCTCTACGATATCCTGCTAGAATCGCATCAGCTTCACAATCAAAAGTAATTAAGTTATAACTTGTTTTCATTTTTTTGTAATCATCCATCCAAGGCATATGATATACACGACTTTGTTTGTTGGCACGTACTTCCACTTCATCATAAGCTGTTTCTTCTAAACAATTATATCCTGTTTCATAGCTAATGAATACATCTGGTTGTACGTTATAGGCATAAATGTGGAAACAAATACTTTCCCCATCATCTTCTACTGAATAAGCTTCCATTTCAACTCCAGAAGCTAATAGGTTATCACCTTCATAATGTGGTGTTACACGATACATGACATGCGTTTTCGTTTCACGAATAAAGTCTCCTACCATCTCTTCAAAGGCAAGCATTCCTTCGGTATTCATATAACGTGTTCCAGTAATTAAGTTGCGTTCATTGGCATCTTCACCAGCTAATTGGTGGGCAATTAAGTGACAACGATTATATAAGCTTTGACCATCGACAAAATCATAACGTGATGTTTGCCAACCAGTTGGTCGAATCATATAAATTTCACCACGTGATTTTTTAGGCATTAGCTCAACTCCTAATTTAGCATAAGCACCAGTTACACGTCCTAATTCATCTAATTCATAGTATTCCTCAAAAGCTTTTCCTTCCATGTCCTCTTGATCAAATTCAGGAATACCATCACCTAGTGTAATATATGCCTTTCCATTATATTCTGGAATTTGTAAATTTTCATCATCACCCTGTCCTTGTGAACTATGATGATTATTTTGTCCGTTTTGAATAATTGGGGTAATA
>JAXJYR010000140.1:0-3111 GCA_036306885.1 Longicatena sp. | reverse complement strand
CTTTAGATACTGTTTCACTAGCTTCTGCAGCACAGCTATCATTTTTCGCTACTACATAGAATGCATATTCTTTACCAGTCATCACACCAGTTACAGCTAATGTAGTGTCTTCTACTGTTTTGTAATGTTTGAATTCTTCGCTGTCGTATGCTTTACGGTATACATCGTAAGCAGTTGCATTTTCACTTGCATCCCAAGTTAAAGTAATAGTTTTGTAGTTTGTATCTTCAGCCACTAGATTTTCAACTTTTGCAGGAGTATAGATTGCATTTTCATTAATTGGAAGTGGTTTTGTGAAAATCGCATCAGCCCATACAGAGTGGTCATAACTAATTCCATCATCTGCATCTGTTGTCACTAAGATTACAGTTTTAGCGCCTTTGATATCTACAGATACATGTTGCATTGGTGTATGAGGTTTCACTGGTTCACCTAAGACATCGCTAGAATCATATACTTTAACATTATCTACCCATACTTGGTGTGTTACAGTTGAAATATTAGATGCATATTGCACATAATCAACACCTGCATAGGCTTCAAATTTTTCAAATTCGTGGTTTAATGGTAAGTTGAATCTTACGCTAGATGCGGCATGGACTCCTAAACCTTTTTCAAAGACTACTTTATTTCCATCTTGATCAGGTAGGGCAATTTTCGCATTTCCATTGACATTGACATCTAATCCGATTGAACCATAACCAACATTAGGTTGATCATTCGTAATACCAGCTAAGCCACCATTCGCAATTACATCAGAAGCATAAATTAATCCACGTGCATTTACTTTTACTACATATGTTTGTGTTGTTCCATCTACTGCTTCCACTAAAATACGAATCACATTTAATCCTTCATATAAATCAAATGTATATTCCGCCTCATTGACACCAACAATTGATTGATTAGTATAATCCATAGACATGGTTACTTTTGCTTCTTTTACTTGTGTTAATGCTGATAATTTAATTTTACCTGTTGTATTTGACACATTGTAAGTTAATGTATCAGGATCAAATGCAGCATCTGATAATCCTTCTACATTTAAGTCTAATAAGTCTGCATTGTTTTTTGTTTCCGCAATTAGTTTTAATGTGTAGTATTTACGTGACCAAATATCTTTTGCTTGGTTCGTAATCACAACTTCATTTAATCCACTTGCTAATGAAACATTACGAGTAGTTCCTTCTACACGTTGGTTTTGGTAAGTAATACTTGTTAATTGGTTGTCTTTGTTGAATGCTTCAATATTTAAGCTTGCTGCTTCTTCATCGCTAACACGAATGACATATTCTTCTTGTTCTGGATCAAAGTCGGCAATTTCTTTACCATTTAATTTGATTGAAGTTAATTCATCGTCAGAATAGTTATCGTTAAATAAGTATAGCTTGTATTCTTTTGTTGTAATTCCATCTGGTGCCGTTACATAAATATAGTAAGCGTTAATTCCCGCAACCATATCGACATCAAATGTTGTTTCAAAGTTAGAATCTGCTACTTCATGTTCAAAGTATGAGCGTGTTACTTTAATGGTTGATTTTCCTTTTTTCGCAATTGCATATACTTCAAATTGGTCTTCATCCACATCTAAGAAGTAAGAGTTTGTTCCATCTTTGATTTCATCTAAATCTAAGTTTACTTGGTGTTCTCCTACAATCAATTTATTTAATGATGCATCGTTACTTTCTACTTGGTGAATATTGATTTTATATTCTTTTCCTTCTTCACGAGATACCGTAATGTATTTTGGTGTTTTCTTAAATACCAATGGTGTAGCAGTATCTGTACTTGATTGTGATCCACTATCATCCATAAATCTTGTAATATGTCCTTCGTTTTCTGCTAAAAGCGCTACACTAAATGTAGATGATACTCCTGCTGGTAGATAGAAGTCATATTCAAATTTATTTGGATCAAAGTCTTTTAGGCGATTTCCGTTGATATATAATCCTGTCAATTCTTTTGAACCTGATAATTTTCTAGCCACATTTACTTTACTAGAGCTTGTGAACGTCGTAACAACACCTTCATCTGAAACTCCAAATACGATAACACGATATTGTCCAGCAATTTGTGGCACAAATGTATTTGTTGTTGTGACAGCATGTAATTTGTTTCCTAAGTACCATGCATATACATATTGGTTCACTCCTGTGGTTGGAGCTAACGTAATTGTTGCTACTTCTTGTGTTGTGGTAGCACTTAATTCTGGGAATGTATTTAATCGAATAATTTCTGCATCTTTACCTTGATAGAATGGTACTTTTGCTACCGATGTCATAGCTTCTCTGGTTGTTGTAGAAGCTTTTGCCATTCTTAAGTTAGAGTATGTTGGTGTAAAGTCTACTCCACCATTGTCCCATGCCACAAATCCAAGCTTCATGTTTCCTGATGTAATGTGAGATACATCAAATGTTCCAACACTTTGCCATGCACCATTTGCATCGATATAAGATAATGTTGCAGTAGTTCCACTTACTTTGATTTCAAATGTTGTAGCTGTTAATTTGTTGGCAGAAGCATCGCTTCCTCTTTCATCACATACACCATTTTTCTCTAACATTGTCGCAATTCCACTCATGTGACTACGTTTTCCGGCAAAGAAGTAGTTGTTGAAGTCTGTGTATAACATAATACCACCTGAACTCCATCCACTTCCTGTTTCTAACATTCCTTCTACATCCACATGAAGGATTAAATCACTACGCATATCAGTTGGAATATCAATATTCACAACGTTGTTTACATAGTTTGTACCTTGCCAAATACCATTTCCATTGGCTTGTGGTTCAATTGTCAGCGCATATTGTTTCTTAGAAGAAATGCTACCTTCGATTGCATTTTCGATATGAAGATTAGATGACATTAATGATGCATCACCATAAGCTTCTGGTACAGAGTGTGCAACTAAAATCATAGCTGTTTCATTTGCTTCAGTTGTCGCTTTTACATAGTAAATTCCATTTTCATTGGCAATATATGATACTTCTGTTTGATATTCATCACTCGCAGGTAATAAATCTTTTACTTTTTTGTTTGTTAAGGCATCATACATTTCAAATTTAGATGGTTTTGATGCACAAATGATAGATTCTGCACCTTTTTCAGTTG
>JAXJYR010000139.1:0-5640 GCA_036306885.1 Longicatena sp. | reverse complement strand
GGCGGTAACAACCCGTGGTCGGTTTGACTCCGACTGAATGAATGCCATGCCTGGCACACAATTAAAAGGAAGATGCATTATAAACATCTTCCTTTTTCACCATATTTATTCAGCGAATTTCACAACACCATTTTCAAATGAAACAATGTTTGCTAATGAATATAAATCATATCCTTTGTTCACAATGTAATCATGTCCAGCTTGGAATGATTTTTCAATTAAGATTCCAATTCCCACTAATTCGGCATTAGTTTGGGCAATAATTGCTTCTACACCTTTAAATGCTTCACCATTTGCTAAGAAGTCATCGATGAATAGAATTTTATCATTGTCATTAATAAAGCTTCTTTCTGCACATAGTGTATAACGTTTGTTTTTTGTATATGAGAACACTTCAGATGTTAATGGGTTCGCCATTGTACTTGGTTGTGTTTTCTTTAAGAATAATAATGGAACATTTAATTTTAATGCACACATCATTGCTGGCGCAATTCCACTTGATTCTACAGTAACTACTTTGGTAATTCCTTTATCTTTGTAATGGTTATAAAATTCATCCCCAATTTGATCCATTAATACTGGGTCAATTTGATGGTTAATAATTGTATCAACTTTAAGAATGTTTCCTTCTAAAATTTGTCCTTTTTCTAGAATAGCATCTACTAAAATCTTCATATTCTTCCTCCACTAATAGGTATATACAAAAAAATAAACTTCTGCCCATACAGAAGTTAATGAAAAAGTCTCATCGTAGTCAGGTCATTTACGGCAACCTAGTAGAAACGCTTTCACCACATCTGAAAGTATATACGATATTATTTATCCGCATTGTATTATATATCATCACCTTATAAATAGCAAAGTTTTTCTAATGTTTTGCGTATTTTATAAAAGAGAGGTGCTCTTTTTTAAAGTAGCACCTCTATTTCTTGTTGTTAAGTGACATTGCAATTTTTTCTGGAGTAATTGGTAATTCGCGATGCCATACTCCTGTTGCCCGATAGATTGCATGGGCAAGAGCTGGGGCTGGCGTATTAATTACGATTTCTCCAATTGATTTCGCACCGAATGGACCGGTTGGTTCATAGCTATGTTCAAACTCAACCTTTAGATTTCCCATATCTTGGCGAGTTGGAATCTTATATTGCATAAAGGATGATTCGATTGGTTTTCCTTTGTGATCATACGTAATATTTTCATATAAAGTATGTCCAATTCCCTGTACGATTCCACCTTCGGTTTGAATACGTGCTAACGCTGGGTTAATTGGGATTCCACAATCGACAACTGCCATATAGTCTAGGATTTCAACCTTACCTGTCAATTTATCTAACTCAATTTCAACCATTCCAACCATATATGGTGGTGGAGATACTGGTGAAGAGTGAGTGGCAGTTGAGACAGCTGCTTTGTTGTTAGACACTTGGGTTTTACGTCCAATTTCCACTAATGATACAGTGTTATCAGAACCAATTTGGCGTACACAACCTTTATCAAACACTACTTCATCTTCCGTACATTTCATCATATCCGCGGCGATAGAACAAATTTTTTGTCTTAGTTCCATACATGCCTTTTCTACGGCTTTTCCAGTAATATAGGTTGTCGATGATGCATATGAACCTGAGTCATATGGTGACACATCGGTATCTGCCCCAAATAAAGCGACATCATCGGCATCACATTCCATACATTCTGCCACCATTTGCGCTAAAATAGTGTCACATCCAGTACCCATATCGGCAGCTCCAATAATCAGGTTATAAGTACCATCTTCATTTAGTTTGACGGTTGCGGAACCAACATCGACATTGGCAATACAAGAACCTTGCATCCCCATCGCAACTCCTGCTGCTCGTACTTTTCCATTTCCCATATCACGAACAGGATATTTTGCCTCCCAATCAAACATTTGACGACAATGCTCCATACAACGATCTAAGGCACATGCATTGGCTTTTTCATTGTAGTAAGAATGCATCACCATTCCTTCTTTTACCATGTTAATGTCACGAATGACACTGGCATCGATTCCTAAGTGTTCCGCTAGCTCACTAACAATCGTTTCTAAGGCAAAGATTCCTTGGGTTGCCCCATATCCTCGATATGCCCCAGAAGACATATGGTTCGTATATACAACATCATAATGGAAACGGAACGCTTCCATTCCTCCAGTATACATTGGAAGTGATTTATGCCCTGATAATCCAACCGTTGTTGGACCATGTTCTCCATATGCTCCTGTATTAGATAATGTATATAAGTCTAAAACACGAATTTTACCTTCTTTGGTTGCCCCTAATTTAATCGTAATTTCCATTTCATGACGAGGTGATCCTGCAATTTGAGTTTCTTCACGCGTATAAGTAATACTTGCAGATCTTCCTGTCTTCATTGTGACAAAGGCCGCATAAACATCACATACTGCGGTTTGTTTGGCTCCAAATCCTCCTCCAATACGTGGTTTTTCAACACGAATCTTACTTTTGGGAATACCTAGAGCATTTGATAAAATACGTCTTGTATGGAAGACGATTTGTGTAGAAGAAATCACATGTAATCTTCCATAACGATCTAAGCGCGTGGATGTCGTAAAGGTTTCCATCATCGCTTGATTAAATGGTTTGGTATGATAAGTACGCTCTAACACAACCTCACAATCGTTTAAAATGGCATCGACATCTCCATGTGTATCACAGGCACTCGCAACCAAGTTACGCTTTGGATCTCCTCCTACCTTACATAAAGATAACCAATCATCCTCAGGATGCACTAGCACAGGATGATCTAAGGCCGTTCTAAAATCTAATACAGCTTCTAGTACTTGATATTTTACTTTAATTAACTTCATTGCCTTCAAGGCTACAGCTTCACTTTCGGCCGCAATAATCGCAACTGCATCCCCAACAAAACGAACATGACGATCTAAAATCAAACGATCATAAGGAGATGGCTCTGGATATGTTTGTCCTGCAATCGCAAACCGTTTTTGCGGTACATCTTCCCATGTATAAATATCAATAACACCAGGAATTTTTTTAGCGATGTTGGTATCAATTGATTCAACGATGGCATTGGCATGAGGACTTCTTAAAATTTTTACAATCAAGGCATCACGATCACGAATATCATTCGTATAAACTGGCTTTCCTAACAATAATTGCATCGCATCTTTTTTACGGATGGATTTATGAATTGATTTATATTCTTTATGTTCCATAAACTCCTCCTATTTATTACGTGCATTTAAATAAGCACGAATTCCACGAAGCTGTCCTTCATAGCCTGAACATCGACATAAGTTTCCAGCTAAGAAAGAACGAATATCATCATCAGTAGGATTTTCATATTCACGAAGTAAGGCAATCGTGTTCATTACAAATCCAGGATTACAAAATCCACATTGGTCTGCCCCTTGATCGGCAATAAAGCCTACGAAATCACTTGCTTCCGCTTGTAATCCTTCGAAGGTATAAATTTCATGACCTTCGACACGTACAGCCAAGGTCGAACATGATAAAATTGGTTTTCCATCCATTAAAACCGTACATAAACCACAGTTTGAAGTTTCACATCCACGTTTTACGCTATAACAGCCCTTTTCACGAAGAAAATCTAATAATACTGTATCTGGTGAAATCGAACCTGTAATCATTTTTCCATTTAATTTAAACTTAATTTCCATCGCAAGTTCCTCCCAGTTTTTCTAATCCACGTTCGATATAAACTTTAATCAAATGTGTACGATATTCTTTACTTCCACGAACATTACTACTTGTTTCCGCAATACCTGCGACATCCTGCGCAAATAAACAAATAGCTTCTTGGTTTAAACCATCTTGTAAACGATTTTGAGTATCATAATATACTTCTGCTTTTTTAGGTCTTGCCCCGATCACAGCCTTATAAGTACCATTCAACTGAGATAGTGCACATGTGATCACTGGAAAATCAGTACTTTGATTACGCATCGCATCATAAACGACTACACCTTGTGTCTTCTTCACAATCAAACGCACCATCACATCACGATCATATTCCATCTTAGCAAATGCTTCTAATGAGACAATTCCACCTTTATATAATTCTACATAACAATCCAATGCTAAAAAGATGGTAAGAACATCCGAGAATCCATATCTTCCCCAAATACTGCCTCCTACGGTAGCCATATTCCGAAATTGAACCCCAACAATATTTTTAAGCGCATCTTTGATTGCGCCATTTGTATATTGATTTAATCCTGAATGAACCTCTAAATCGCGTAATGTTACCATTGCCCCAATTGAAAATTCAGTATTATTTTCTTCAATTTTATTCAATCCTAATTCTGCTAAATCAATCGCTGTATTAATATGCATATCACTTAGACGTGTCCATAGCATCCCACCTAAAATACGATTTTTCTTATTTTGATTTAATTGCCATGCTTCTTCTAAGCTTTTTGCACGAATATATTCTTTTATCGTTATCATAAGCAGCACTCCTTACTTATTTATATATATAGTTATCATATCATTTTTTATTGTCTTATAAAAGAAGTGTTGTTATAATACCATTGTATTTTCAAAACTACAACGGAGGTTTATTATGCAAAAAAAATTATTATCTTTACTTTCTTTATTCTTACTTCTTTTTACCATCACAGGTTGTTATCAATCATCTTCAAATAATTCTACAAACGATGGTAGCAAGGATTCTATTTATCCTGTCACTTTAACTGATCAAGCTGGTAGAGAAGTCGTAATTGAAGAAGAACCAGAACGACTTGTAAGTGGATATTATATTTCTACAAGCTTATTAATGGCGCTTGATTTAGATGAAAAATTAGTAGGTATTGAGGCGAAAGGAGAAAAACGTCAACTTTATATTAAAAGTGCTCCTGAATTAATTGAATTACCAAATGTAGGAACTGCAAAAGAATTTGATTTAGAAGGATGCATTGCCTTAGAACCAGATTTAGTTATTTTACCTTTAAAACTTAAAAATACTGCGTCTTCTTTAGAACAATTAGATATTGATGTTTTATATGTGAATCCCGAAAATCAAGCTTTATTAAATGAAATGATTACATTGATTAGTACTGCGACAAACACTCAACAACAAGCTCAAAATTTAAACGATTTCATTGCAAAACAAGAAAACGAATTAAATTCTAAGCTTGAAAATGTACAACGCCCTAGTGTTTATCTAGCAGGAAACTCTAATTTACTTTCTACTGCTGGAAGTGAAATGTATCAATCTAGTATGATTTCACTTGCTGGTGGAAGTAATGTAGCAGATAGTATTGAAGGTCTTTACTGGGTTGAAATTGATTATGAACAATTATTAACTTGGAACCCTGAATACATTATTTTAGCTTCTGATGCCACTTATAGTGTTGAAGATGTGTTAAATGATCCAAACCTAAAAGATTGTACTGCCATTCAAAATGGTAAAGTATTCCAATTACCAAATGACGCTGAAGCTTGGGATAGTCCTGTTCCTAGTGGAATTTTAGGTTCTATTTGGTTATCAAGTATTTTACATGATGATTTATTCAGTGCCGATGAAACAAATAAAATCATCAATGAATATTATGAAACATTCTACAACTTCACATACAACCAAAACTAAGACTTATTTATTAGCTAGTATTAT
>JAXJYR010000138.1:0-13069 GCA_036306885.1 Longicatena sp. | reverse complement strand
GTAAATACACTAAACTTACTACAACTAAAGAATTAAGTTACACAGCGAAATCTTTAAGTAGTGGTAAAAAATACTTCTTAAAAGTACGTGGTTACAAAACTTACAAATCAGGAGAAGACATTAAATACACTGTTTACACAGATTACTCAACAGCAAAATCAGCTACTGCTAAATAATGTTGATGAGATGACATATCGAAAGATGTGTCATCTTTTTTTACATATAAAAACACACTTGAATTCATTATGATTGAATCAAGTGTGTTTTTAGTTATAGTTCAATTACTTTTCCCGTATATAAATGATCTAATTGTTCCTTCATGGTAATTTTTAAAATATCATATGCAATCGTTCCTGTACAATGTCCACTATAATACTTACAAGGATATTGTAATAGCTGTTGTCCGAGCTGTTCAATATATTTTAAATCTTCATTGCGATATGTTTTTTGTTTTAAATGAAAGCCACTTATGACAATATCAATTGGTTGGTTGACACTTTCCATAATATTTAAAATACCATTATGCGCACATCCTCCACATAAAACATGTTTATGATCATGAATGACGAGCATCATTTCATGCTTAAAATCATCTGGTACATAGGCATCATTCACCCTTCTTTTTAATACCCTTTGATTATTTGTAAGGGGGTGATGATGGGAAATCTGATTGATAATTTCTAGTTCGTTGTCTATTTTCAGATTTCCATGGCAGTATATGATATTTTTTAATTTTAAAATATCAGGGTTTATACCAATATATTTATGAATACCTTCTTCAATATGATAATAACCATCTCCTGCCTTTTGATGTAGATAGATTTTTGCATGGGGATTCATTTGATAAAAAGAAAGTAATCCTCCACAGTGGTCATAATGGCCATGACTTAAGATGACGGTGTCTACCTTTGTTAAATCGACTCCTGCCAATTTCGCATTTTGAAGCAATAAATCACTTTGTCCACAATCAAATAAAAGCTTATGATTTGATGTTTCAATATATAAAGATAACCCATGTTCTCCTTGATAAGGTGGTTGGGCACTGTTTTCACATAATACTACAATTTTCATATTAACCTCACATTCCTTTCTACAAGGCACACATAGAAATGAAAATGCCTTGATTTTTTAACTTAATTCTTTTATTTTGTAACTGAAGGAGCGCATACTACAAAGCACGTGGGGGCGAGTTGCAGATTACTGTAACTCATTCAGTTCAAATCAGCATTTTAACCAGTGCAAGTGTCATCGTTTCAAGCACACATGAGTGGCTCTTTAAGACAGTAGATTAATCATTGACTAATCATTCCTATTAGTGTTGATGACTCAGTCACTGTGACTCCTTCATCTAAGAAAGGAGCTTTTATTTATGCAAGTTATTTATCAAAAAGCTTGTGGTATCGACGTGCACAAATCATTTATTGTCGCTGTCATTTGTGACTCTACTTCCGCCGAACCCAAGTATATTCGCAAAAGATTCTCGACTTATCAAAACTCTTTGATTCAATTTAGGGAATGGCTTATTTCAAACGATTGTCAAAACGTATGCATGGAAAGTACTGGCAAATACTATATCCCTGTTTACAATGCGTTGGAAGGATATATTTCCAACGTCGTCGTTGCCAATCCTAAATGGGTTAGAGCTATCAAAGGCGAGAAAGATGATAAGAAAGATGCCAAATGGATTGCTGATCTTTTTAAACTTGGCATCGTTAGAAGCAGTTTTATTCCCTCTAAAGACATTCGTGTTCTTAGAGAGCTTACTCGCTATCTTTACAAACTTACCTGCATGAATTCTTCAGAGAAGAATCGCTACCAAAATGCTTTAACTGTAGGTAATTGCAAAATCGATTTGGTTTTCTCCGATGTCTTCGGAAAGTCTGCTTCCTCTATCATCAATCTTATTTTATCAAATGATTCTTATTCTGACGAAGAAATTCTTTCTAAAGTTCACAAAAGATGCAAATCTTCAAAAGATGATATCCTTGATGCAGTTCATGGCACTCAACTAACTGATATTCAAAAATCAAGAATTCAAATTGTAGAAGAACACATGAATCATCTAAAATCCCTTCAATCGAAGATTTCCGATTTGATTGAATCTATGATTACTCCTTATGAACAATATATTGATTTGTTATGCACAATTCCTGGTATCAAAAGAAAATCTGCTATAACAATCATTTCTGAAATCGGAATTAATATGTCTCAATTTTCAAACCATCATCGCTTATCTAAATGGGCTGGACTTTCTCCTGGACAAAACGAATCTGCTGGTAAAAAGAAATCAGTTCGTATTTCTAAAGCTGGTGTTTATTTAAAACCTTGTTTAGTTGAAGTAGCACACGCTGCTGTTAAAGATAACCAAACTCCTTATTACGCTATTAAATTTGAGAAAATCAAAAAGCGTAGAGGAAAGAAACGCGCTTATATTGCAATTGCTAGAAAAATACTTGTTGCAATTTATCACATGTTTTCTACTGGAGAAAGTTTCAATCCTAAAGATTTGGGTGATGTAGAAACACCTACTAAACAAAGAATCAATTACATTTCTAATAATTTTAAACAATCAGTTAAACAACTTAAATCAGTTGGATTAACACTTGAACAAATACTTGATATCATTCAAGATACTTCTGATATCAAAGAAGTATCTACTGTTTAACCTCGTTTCTTGGGGGGAAAGGGGGGGAGTATGCGCTCCTTTCTGTTTTTTTTAGGTTGAGTAATAACTTATTTTTTCAGATTAAAACTCCTCGATATAAATTCCTTGACTTTTGATCATCGCAAGTGCTTGTTCACTAGAAATGGTGGCACCTTTTAATAAAGAAAGTGAGATACGAGCTCCATGAATATAATTTGATGCTAAATGCATTCCATTTAATGAAGTTTCACTAAAATCACTATTGGATAAATCATTATTTTTAAATTCTACTTGTTGAAGAATCGTATGGAAAAAGCTTGCATTGGTCGCTATACAACGTTGATATAAAGTGTTTTTTAATTGGCATAAAGAAAAATCGGTGTATTGTAGTAGACATTCATCAAATAAAATATCCTTGGTAAAGCTATGATAAAAACTAGTACCACTTTGGCGACAACCAATAAATTCAATTCTTCGTAATGAACTTTCATCTAGTTTACAATTTAAAAAGATACATTGTTCAAAGCGACAATCCATAAAATCACAATGAGAGAAATTAACTTGTTCAAATTGACATTGTTGAAATAATACACCATCAAAGGATGTATGAGAGAAATCTTCATCGCCAAATACTTGTTTATGATAATAAACATTTTGATTGGGTTCCTCGATTTTAATCTGTTGAGATAAAGTTAATTGTGTGAGTAAATGAGGTTTAACACGTTTCATTTTTGCACCTGCTTTCGTGATTCTATTGTATCAGAAACGCGGTTGTGTTAAAATATCAAAAGTTATAAAGGAGGACTGTCATGAACGAAAAGATTATTTTAGCGATTGCGAAGTCTTTAAATATTAAACCAAATCAAGTGCGTAATACTTTAAAACTGATGGAAGAAGGAGCTACGGTTCCTTTTATTGCGCGTTATCGTAAAGAATTAACCGAAGGTCTAGATGAAGAAGCCATTCGTGTAATTGAAGAAAATTACACTTATCAAGTAAATTTAGCAAAGCGTAAAGAAGATGTTTTACGTTTGATTGATACGTTAGGAAAATTAGATGATAATCTACGTAAAGAAATTGAAGCCTGTGAAAAATTAACGCAAGTGGAAGATTTATATCGTCCATACCAACAAAAGCGTAAAACACGTGCTTCGGAAGCGATTAAAAAGGGTCTACAACCACTAGCAGATTACTTATTATCAATGCCTACTCAGGGTGATATTGTAAGTGTCGCTAGTAAGTATGTAAACGATGAAGTGAAAAGTGTTGAGGATGCTTTACAAGGGGCAAAGGATATTATTGCGGAAATGGCTAGTGATCATCCTAAAATTTATGAACGTATGCGTTCGAACATGCGTCGCCAAGGAAAAATTGTCACTGTAGAAAAGAAACAACACAATGATGAGAAAAAAGTATATGGTAAATACTATGATTATCAAGAACGTTTATCGACATTAGCACCACATCGTGTGATGGCAATGGATCGTGGAGAAAAAGAAAAGGTTCTGACTGTAAGTATTGAGCATCCATATGTAGAAAGAGATATTCAATATGCGATTGAATATATGTGTAGTCATTGCGATGGTATTTCACGTCCATATATTGAAGATGCAGTACGTGATGGAATGAAACGTTTATGTATTCCATCTGTAGAACGTGAAATTCGTAAAGAATTAAGTGAACAAGCACATGAACAATCAATTGGGGTATTCTCTACAAACCTCGAAAAATTATTGATGCAACCACCAATGAGTAAACGTTGGATTTTAGGGTTTGACCCAGGATTTAGAACTGGTTGTAAACTAGCTGTTATTGATGAAATGGGTAAATTACATAAGATTGCGGTGATTTATCCGCATCCACCAGTGAAAAAAGATCGTGATGCTAAACGTATTGTGTTAGATTTATTAAAGACATATCCAATTCGTATTATTGCGATTGGAAATGGTACAGCATCTCGTGAAAGTGAAGCTTTTATTGCGAATTTAATTCAGGAATATCAATTAGATGTATCATTTACCCTTGTTTCTGAAGCTGGTGCATCTGTTTATTCCGCAAGTAAATTAGCCCGTGATGAATTCCCTGATTTAGCAGTAGAAGAGCGTAGTGCAGTATCAATTGCCCGTCGTATTTTAGATCCATTATCAGAATTGATTAAAATTGACCCACGCTCGATTGGAGTCGGTCAATATCAACACGATTTACCTAATGTCCGTTTAAAAGAACGCTTAGAATTTGTGGTAAGTAAAGCAGTTAACCGTGTTGGAGTAAATGTGAATACGGCAGGTGTGGAACTATTAAAAAATGTTGCTGGATTAAGTAGTGCTACAGCTAAAAATATTGTGGCATATCGTGAGGAACACGGTGAAATTACGCGTCGTGATCAATTATTATCAATACCAAAGATTGGATTAAAATCATATACCCAAGCGGCGGGATTCTTGCGTATTACCGATGGAGAAGAACCATTAGATGCAACGAGTATTCACCCAGAAAGTTATCCTTTAGCGAAACAAATATTAAGTGATTTTGGTTTAAGTATTTCACAATTAGGAACAGATGAATGTGAAGCAGCATTACAAGAATTAAATGTAAAAGCACTATGTGAAAAATACCAATGTGATAGTTATACTTTGGAAGATATCATTGATTGTATCAAACGTCCATTGAGAGATTATCGTGACCAATATGATGCGCCATTACTTCGAAGTGATATTTTAGAAATTACGGATTTAAAAGTGGGAGATAGCTTAGAAGGTGTGGTACGTAATGTCGTAGACTTTGGAGCTTTTATTGATATTGGACTACATGAGGATGGACTATGCCATGTATCAAGTATGTCAAGACTACGTAAGAAGCCATATGAGATTGTATCAGTTGGTGATGTGGTAAAAGTATGGGTAAAAGAAATTAATTTAGAGCGTGAAAAGGTTCAATTATCTTTGATTCCCTTAAAAAATTAAAAAAAAACACTAAAAAGAATATATTTCGTTAACTTTAATTAGTAAAAAAGATTTTTATATTGTATAATAGGATAGGACTACTATGAAGGAGGATATGCGAATGTCGGAAATCGAAATTCTTAAAAAACATACAAATAATATGCGTAAAAACATCATTAAGATGGTAACAGAAGCTAAATCAGGACACCCAGGTGGAAGTTTATCTTCAGTTGAAATGGTGGCAGCTATTTATTTCAAAGAAATGAATTTAACTGCTGAAAATATCAATTCAATTGAAAGAAATCGTTTTGTCCTTTCTAAAGGACATGCATCACCATGTTTATATGCAGTACTTTGCGAACTTGGATTTATTGAAGAAGCTGAATTATTATCTTTAAGAAAGATTGGTTCACGTTTACAAGGACACCCTTGTATGCGTAAATTACAAGGTGTTGATATGTCTACAGGAAGCTTAGGACAAGGTATTTCTACTGCAGTAGGAATGGCTATTTCTAACAAATATCACAACTTACCTTATCGTATCTTTACTTTATTAGGAGATGGAGAATGTCAAGAAGGTCAAGTATGGGAAGCAGCTATGTCTGCAGCTCATTATAAATTAGATAACTTAACTGCATTTGTAGATGTTAACTTATTACAAATTGATGGAGATGTTCGTGATGTTATGAACCCTCTTCCAATTGATGAAAAATTTAAAGCATTTGGATGGCATGTTATTGTTGTGGAAAATGGAAATGATATTGAAGCGATTATTGCTGCATTAGAAGAAGCTAAAACAGTGACTGGAAAACCAACTGTAATCGTGGCAAGAACAACAAAAGGAAAAGGTGTTTCTTTCATGGAAAACAAAGCATCATGGCATGGTGTTGCGCCAAGTCGTGAACAATGCGAACAAGCATTATCAGAATTGGAAGGAGAATAATAATGAGCAAAAATAAAATGGCAACGCGTGAAGCGTATGGAGCTACATTAGCAGAATTGGCTGCGAAAAATCCAAATATTCTGGTATTGGATGCCGATTTATCTGGTTCAACAAAATCAGGAGATGTAAAAAAGAATAACCCAAAACAACACTTTAACATGGGGATTGCGGAAGGAAATATGATGTCAGTTGCGGCTGGTATGGCAGCAAGTGGAAACATCGTGTTCGCAAGTAGTTTTGCAATGTTCGCTACAGGACGTGCATATGAACAAATTCGTAACTCAATTGGTTACCCACAATTAAATGTTAAAATTTGTGCTTCTCATGCTGGTTTAACAGTAGGGGAAGATGGAGCTAGTCACCAATGTATCGAAGATATGTCATTAATGCGTGGAATTCCAGGAATGTGCGTTATTTGTCCTGCTGATGGAATTGCGGCAGCAAAAGCGATTCGTGCGGTAACAGAACATGAAGGACCATGTTATGTACGTTTAGGAAGAAGTAAAGTGGAAATCGTATATGATGAAACTTTAGAATTTGAAATTGGAAAAGGTAACGTCTTACGTGAAGGTAAAGGTGTTGCGATTGTAGCATGTGGAATTATGGTTGAAAAAGCATTAGCAGCATGTGAAATGTTAGCTGAAAAAGGAATTCAAGCAACTGTAGTAGATATGCATACAATTAAACCAATCGATAAAGACTTATTAGTGAAATTAGCAGAAACACATGAATTATTTATTACTTGTGAAGAACACACAGTAGTAGGTGGTTTAGGTTCAGCGGTAGCTGAATGCTTATCTGCAAATGCACCACGTAAAGTAAAAATGATTGGGGTACAAGATGTATTTGGTGAAAGTGGAACACCAGATGAATTATTAGCAAAATATCACTTAACTGCAGAAGATATCTTCAACGCAGCAATCGAAGGATAGCATCAAGAGGCAAGAAATTGCCTCTTTTTTCTTAAAAATTACTGACAAACTAAAACTAAATTATAAAACTATGATAAAATAAATAAAAGGGAGTGAGGTTATGAGTGAAAAAATATTAGTTTTAGATGATGAAAAAGAAATTGCTGATCTTGTGACACTCTATTTAAAAAACGAAAATTATGATGTCTATACATTTTATGATTCAAAAGCAGCGATTGCTTTTTTAAATGAACATAAAGTAGATTTAGCAATTCTAGATGTAATGCTACCAGATGTAAATGGATTTGAAATCTGTGCTATGATTCGTGAGAAATATAATTATCCAATTATGATGTTAACGGCAAAAATTGAAGATCACGATAAAATTGAAGGCTTATCATTAGGTGCAGATGATTATATCACTAAGCCATTTAATCCTTTAGAAGTAAGCGCACGTGTAAAAGCACAATTAAGACGTTATAAAAAATATAATCATCAAAAAGAAGATGCTAATATTATTGATTTTAGAGGTCTTATTATTGATAATGATTCACACCGTTGTAGTTTATATGATGAAGAACTAGCATTAACACCATTAGAATTTAATATCTTATGGTATCTATGTCTAAATCGTGGACGTGTTGTAAGCTTCCAAGAATTATTTGAAGCAGTATGGAAAGAAAAATATTTTGATTCTAATAATACAGTAATGGTACATATTCGTCGTTTAAGAGAAAAAATGAAAGAACCGCCAAAGCGTCCAAAGTTTATTCAATCGGTTTGGGGTATAGGTTATAAAATTGAAGAATGAGTGGTATGTAAGCTTACGTAAAAGATTAACGATAGTCTTTGTATCATTAATGCTAGGAGTAACCATTCTTGTCTTTTTAGGGATTTATACTTATTCAGAATGGGCTGGGAAAATGTTGGAGCATGGATTACTGCAACCAAGTGATTTTGGATATTTTTATCTTGCACACTCTTGGGAGATTAATACCCTACTATATGCAACCGTTTATATCGGAGTGTTAGTCTTCTTTGTGATATCCTTTTTTCGTTCGATGAGAGCATTGAGTACATGTTTAAAAAACGAACCATTACATCATGAACCATTATTTTTTAAGTGGTTTCATGAATTTAAAGAAGCATATCAAAAAATTGAACATATTCATGAAAAAAAAGAACAATCACTACAACGTATGGAAGCACAACAAGCACAGAAAAATGAATTGTTAATGTATCTTGCCCATGATATTAAAACACCATTAACTTCATTGATTGGATATTTGAATTATATTCTTGATCATCAATTAACAGAGGAAGAAGAACAAAAAGCTTTTCAAATTGTAGATGAGAAATCATTACGCTTAAACGAATTATTAGATGAATTTTCTACTATCTTACGCTATGATGAAAAAATTAGTGAATTAAACTGTGATGTTTATTCCTTAGAAACGATGTTTCAACAACAAGCAGAGGGGTTTTATCCGCTATTACAAAAGAAACAATTAAATTTTCAACAGGACATTGAAAGTGGACTGATTATTTATTGTGACTATGATAAAATGCAACGTGTATTAGAGAATATGTTAAAGAATGCTTTAAATTATGCAATCCCCGGTAGTGAGATTCATTTTAAAGCATGGTCTACTGCTAAATGTTTGATTATGGAGTTTAGTAATCAAAGTAGTGGTATTACAAGTGAAAATGTATCCCATTTATTTGATAAGTTTTATCGCGCATCGCAAGCACGAAATAGTAAGAGTGGGGGAGCTGGATTAGGGTTAGCGATTGCCAAAGAAATTATTCAATTACATAAAGGGACAATGAACGCATATTTAGAAGGTAATATCATTCATTTTAGAATGGAATTACCACTGGAGGAAGTATATGAACCAACCATTTCATAAGATTCAAAAGCGTTTATTAGTTAAGTATTTGACGATAGTTGGGGCGATTAGTTTAGCTGGAGCTACCATTCTTTATATTATTGACCATGTATTAAATGGAATTATCGTTGATTTTTTACGCGTTTTATTAATTGATATTGACCCTTTCGCAATGTTAAAACGATTGTTTGCGATTGGTTTGCCATTGATGATAGTGATTACAAGCTTTGTGATTGTCTATTTTTTAGCGAGAGAATTTGCGACCATATTAAAACAGTTTTTAAAAGGTATCGATGATGTTTATGAAAAACAACGTGAATATCCACATATTAGTGAAGAATATGATGAAATCGCCAAGCTGATACTAGATAGTGCGAAAGAGTACCAACAATATGAATTATCTGCACAAGAAGATGAAATGAAAAAGAAAGATTTAATTTATTTGTTGACGCAAGATATTCGTTTACCACTATCTAATATTTTAATGTATATCGAGCTATTACAAAAAGAAAAACAAATCTCTAAACCCACAAGATATCATTTTATGGAAACGATTTTAATGAAATCAATGGATTTAGAAGATATGATTAATGAATTCTTTGATATAACACGTTTTAATTTACATTATTCAAAATGGAATGCAGAACGCTTTGTCTTAACGCATTTAATTGAACAAGTAATCGATGAATATTACTATTTATTAGATGAAAAACAGATGCAAGTATCTTTTCAATATGATGAAGTAGTCAGTATTGTAGCAGATAATGAAAAAATTGCTCGTGTTATTCGTGATTTATTATATAATTTATGTATGATAGGTTATGAGCACTCTGATATTCAATTAAACTTAAAAAGTGATCATGAATATCATCATTTAAGTATGGAAGTAAAGGCAATTCATTTAAAGGGTGATAGTGTTGCCAATTTATTTAAAAACTACTATCAATTAAAGGAAGTAAAGGTAAATGGTCGCTCTCATGTTTTAGGACTAGGAATTGCGAAAAGTATTATGGATGTTGCGAAAGGAAATTTATTCGCAAGTTCGATTGGGGAAACGTTAAAGTTTGATTTATATTTTGTAAAGGAGGACGTCTATGAAAGTGGAAGTGAATGAAAAATTTTTTGCGGATATTGAAGAAGAAGGAACGATTATGGACTTTATTGATGGAGAATTCTGTTTTGTGTATAAAGATTCTTTCTGGTGTGAACATGAAATTAATGGATTACGTCAAAAACCATGTGTTTTACATTTTGGAAGTAAATATAATATTCCTTTTTTCCTGTTTACAATTGAGGATACGATAGATACTAGTGACTTTGTCTTCAATCCCCATGAATGTGAAGCAATGGCTGAATTATTGAACCAGACAACCCTAAGTGGGACAATCTATTTGATTGATGAACAAAATATTGTTCAGGCTAAGAAAACGATTCAATTAAACGCTAAAATCAGTGATGCAATTAAGCTAGAGTTAGAAAGAATTATGAAGCAACCTTACCTTGAAGCAGAATTTCAATGTAATTTAGAAGGGATTTATAATACTTGGGAACCATTTGAATTAGCTGAACAATTTAAAGAAACATGTAAGCTATAAACATCAAGATTAGAAGTTTTGAGAATAGATGACAAACTGTAAAAAATGTCTAAAAATTGTGCACAAGTGTTTTTCGTTTGTGTACGATTTTTGTGTTTACAGTTGACTTTTCATTGTCATGAAGTATAATAATAGAAAATTGTATGGAGGTCTTATTATGAGAGCAGTTGTAACAGTTATCGGAAAAGATATGGTTGGTATTTTGGCAAAGGTTAGTGCTGAATGTGAAAAAGCCAACATGAATGTAATAGAAGTATCACAAACACTTTTACAAGATATGTTTGCGATGATTATGTTGATTGATATTACGAATGGTAATGTATCATTAAGTGATTTTGCGCAACATATGGAAACAAAAGGAAATGAATTAGGATTAAAAATTCATGTAATGCATGAAGATATCTTTAATTCAATGCATAAAATTTAAGAGGTGACATTATGATTAATGTTCATGATATATTAGAGACAATCACAATGATTGATGAAGAATATCTAGATGTGCGTACGATTACAATGGGTATTTCTTTATTAGACTGTGCAGATAGTGATATTGATAAGTCGTGTGAAAAAATTTATGCTAAAATTACACGTTTAGCGAAAGACTTGGTAAAAACTGGAGAAGATATTTCTCGTGAATATGGTATTCCGATTATTAATAAACGTATTGCGGTAACACCAATTAGTATGTTAGTGGCAGTTTCTGGCGGAGATCCAGTAAAATATGCGCTTACTTTAGAAAAATGTGCGCAAGCTGTTGGAGTAAACTTTATTGGAGGATATTCAGCACTTGTCCAAAAGGGATGTGCTGCAGGAGATCGTGAATTAATGGAATCAATTCCACGTGCTTTAGCTTGTACTGAACATGTATGTGCATCAGTAAATGTTGGTTCAACCAAAGCTGGTATCAACATGAATGCCGTTGAATTAATGGGACGTATGGTAAAAGAAGCTGCGGAATTAACAAAAGATAATAATTGTATTGGGGCTGCGAAATTAGTTGTCTTCTGTAATGCGCCTGAAGACAATCCATTTATGGCAGGAGCCTTCCATGGGGTAGGAGAACCTGATTGTGTCATTAACGTTGGGGTATCTGGTCCAGGGGTAGTACGTGCTGCCTTAGCCAAAGCGCCGAAAGATTTACCAATGAATGAATTAGCTGATATTATTAAAAAGACAGCTTTTAAAATTACACGTATGGGACAAATGGTAGGAGCACTAGCTTCTGAGCGTTTAGGGGTTCCATTTGGAATTGTGGACTTATCATTAGCACCAACACCAGCGATTGGAGATTCAGTTGCCTATATCCTAGAAGAAATGGGATTAGAAACATGTGGTGCTTATGGTACAACAGCATGTTTAGCAATGTTAAATGATGCCGTTAAAAAAGGTGGAGTCATGGCTTCTTCTTCAGTTGGAGGATTAAGTGGAGCATTTATTCCAGTTAGTGAAGACGCAGGGATGATCAATGCTGCTAGAAGTGGTATTTTAACGTTAGAAAAATTAGAAGCAATGACAGCAGTATGTTCCGTAGGATTAGATATGATTGTGATTCCTGGTGAAACCAAAGCCGAAATTATTAGTGGAATTATTGCCGATGAAGCAGCAATTGGTATGGTCAACTCTAAAACAACTGCAGTCCGTGTCATTCCAGCAATTGGTAAACAACAAGGTGATGAATTAGAATTTGGTGGATTATTAGGAAGTGGACCGGTTATGAATATTAATCAAACCGATAACAGTGTAATGATTCATCGTAAAGGAAGAATTCCAGCACCATTACAAAGCTTAAAGAACTAACACATCGCAAGATGTGTTTTTTTATATCACTTGCATAATGTAAAATAAATATGGTAGAATAATAAAAGCAGTGCAAAGGAGAATCTATATGCTTGAATTAAGAGATATCTGTTTTGAAGTAGATGGAAAACATATATTAAATCATATTAACTTAACAATTGAAGATCACCAATTATATGTGATTACAGGACCAAATGGTGGAGGGAAGTCAACTCTAGCAAAAATCATCATGGGGATTGAGTTACCTACGTCAGGACAAATTTTATTTAATGGTGAAGACATTACACATCTTACAATTGATGAACGTGCCAAACGTAAAATGGGATATGCCTTCCAACAACCACCACG